>JBIPNA010000271.1:0-5254 GCA_044375665.1 Catalimonadaceae bacterium | reverse complement strand
TGCAGGATTTAGGATGCGGTGTATTTTTTGGGGGGAGCCAAATGTGTCTACATAAAAATGTGTCTACAAATTTGTAGACACAAAAAAATGTAGACACTTTTTAAAGAGCCATGAGGATGAGGCGAAGTTTTGGCAACAGAAATCAAATGGAATGGTTAAAACAGGACTTTTGGGCTCACAAAAATCGAAACCACCCAACCTGACCTGATTGGTTGGGAACTCTAATCCCGGAGGGGATTTAGGTTTTTATTTTATCGGTATATTATTCTTATCCTATTCAACCAAAGTTTGAAGGGCAACGGGCCCGGATTTTTTCATTCTCCCAATCTTCGGTATACTTTTGAAACTCAAACCCTTTAAAGTCATCCTTCGCTGCCTGAAAGAACTTGGAAACCTCGTTCAGATTAGACCCAAGATGCCTTAAACCCAATCCTGGCCAATTGGAATATATAGAATTTGTGTTATTGATAGTTACCAAAAAGCAACCAAAACCTTTGAAATCCGTCGTTAACTGCTCAATTAGCTTTTTCGGTTTCATCGCCGAGTCTGCTCTTACGTTTCGCCTAAAAAGGTTCTTAACAATCCTTACTTTTTGCCTGTCTTTGCAGGCCTATCCCCAGCAAAAACAGGCAGCTGTTTGGTGCTATGGAACTCAAAATAAAATAAATTTCAATTATAATCCTGTAAATTTCTCCTATAATGGTTTTTGGTTTTCGTCCGGGGTTGCCTCAATTTCGGACTCTGCTGGAAATTATTTATTTAGTTTTAATGGAGATAATTTTTTCGATAAAAATGACTATCCTATCGTGAACATGATTCCAATTTTCTCATTCTTAAGTAACCTTTCCGGGGCTGATTTGATTATCCCTTTTCAAAATGACAAAAGTAGATTTCATGTACTTTCGATAAGGAGAGAGAATAATAATAAATTGTATCGATTTGTTTTTGACTTGCACCGTAATGGAGGCCTTGGTGGCCTGGACACCATAAAAACCTTGCTGATTGATAAAAATGTGGCAACACAGTTAACTTGTATGCTTCATTCAAATGGCAAAGACACCTGGCTGGTCGGACGCAGGCTAAATACTGATACCCTTATTTCCTGGTTGGTTCAGGATACCGGTATCGTCGATACCGTCTACTCCAAAATAAACTCCCCTTCGATTAAACCAGATAACTTACATTGGGTGTCGTCCTCTGGGTACGACTCCCAACTCAAGAGCTCTCCCAACAGCGAGATGCTTCTTATTCCCCGTAAGAACCAGCAATATGCCTTCCACGACCTGCTCCGTTTCGACCGGGCAACTGGTCGATTCCACAGCCGCATTGCCATCCCCGATACAGTAGGGCCAAACCCAAACCGGGTCTATATCAGCAACTACAGCGATGCCTGCTTTTCGCCTGATTCTAAACTCCTTTACATCGCCACCGGCACAAAGCGTCTGCCCGTGTCACCCATTGAAGGACCCGGCAATTTCTGGCAGTACAAGGTGGATGTCTACGACTCCGCGGCCATTCAACAAAGCAAATTGTTTATCGGTCGCATAGGCAGGGGCAACCCCGCCAAACCGGAAATAGAACCTTTTGCCCCCCGCATGCAGTTGGCCATGGATGGAAAGATTTACGTTAGCCCGGGCCCGTGGACTGATTCACTCCTTAGTGTAATCCATTGCCCTGACAAACGGGGTGCAGACTGCCGGCTTAGCCTAAGGGAATTCAACCTTCAAAAAGGACGAAATGGCTTCTTCTTTCCAACCCTCAACCAAACCCTGGTCCGCAATGCCGGGCTTTTTCAACTTCTGGCCAGCAAACGAATGTACTGTGCAGGTGCAAGCGATACCCTTGAACTCTCGGCTTACGGGGCCGGGGCAGAGCATTTTCAGTGGTCTGTCAGTCCGGCTTTGCCGGCAGGTCTTTTTCTGGACACCCTGACCTGGCAGAAAATTCCAACCCAAAGCTTTCTGCCCGGCAATTATACTTTTTCCTGCCAGGCATTCAGCAGATGTGGCGATGTGTTTCAAAATAGCATCTCCATCAGTGTCCGCTCCAGGCCTGCTGCCGTTCAACCTCAGTCAAAATCGGATGTTCCCAGCCCTTGCAACGGCGATTCGGTCCGTCTTTTTGTTGAAAACCCTTTGCCAGGCTACCGGTATTTCTGGAGCACAGGCCAAACGGCACCCTCCATTTCCGTCCTGCAATCGGGCACCTATTCCCTCGATTCCCTTGCCGATCCCTTCGGTTGCAGCACCCGGCTTGGCGATAGTGTGCAGGTTTCGATCCGCAACCTGGCCAAACCTGCCCCTCCCATCCCGGTTTCATCTTTGGAGGAATTTTGTTTGGGGAAACCCGCCATTTTGAAAGTAGAAAACGACAGTCTGGAAACGGAGTGGAACACCGGCCAAACCGGATATTCCCTATCGGTCGATACCGCCGGCTGGTTTTGGGCCCGGTCTGTGGCGCCTTCCGGTTGTGTTTCGGCCTGGACCGATACCCTCCAAACCCGATTGGCCCCCTTGCCGGTGGTGGCCATTCTTCAACTGGACAGTGTGTTTTGCCCGGGTAATAACCAGCAAATCACCTACCGGGTCGTTTCCCGCAATTTGGGTTCGTTTGAGATAGGGGTAGAAGAAGGAACCTTGCTTGGCCGGCAAGACAGCACCTTTCAGGTAGAATGGTTTCCCAATCCCTATCAGAATGCGTTCCAGACCAAAGCATTGCTTACCCTTTATCCCCGAAATGCCTTAGGCTGCCCGGCACCTCCGTTTGAATTTCGCCCAGGATTTACCAGGGAAGCCTGTCGCCTGCGTTACCCTCTTTTCATTCCCAACCTGATTACCCAAAACGGAGATGGAAAAAACGACCATCTGCTGATGGGAAATGCCCTTTATTTCAGGCCAATATCCATCCGGATGTACGACCGGTGGGGAAAGCAGGTATTTGAAACCTCAGACTATGAAAACAGCTGGCCACCAGAACAGATCCAGGCTGGCACCTACTTTTACCGGATCAAAGCAGAAGGAGTTTCGGAAAAAGGCTGGATCGAGGTTTTGAAGAAATAATCCCAGATTCCGCGTTAGAGATTCGTTATGAGAGTCTAACATGCAAAAAATCAGCGCCTTATACTCGAGATTCGTAGCAGCGCTACAGATGCAGAGGATAAGGCGGCGAAGCCTCTGATTTGAAGCAGGTTAGGCTCGTAATAGGATTTCTAATGCGGATTCTGGGATAATCCAGGAAAATGACAGAAAAAATCCCCACCGCAACCGATGGGGATTTTTTCTGCTTTCAAGGTTTCTGCTTTTAGCCGGGATAATGTACCAGAGATTCATCACGGGGTTATGTTCCAAAAAAGTGTCTACAAAAAAATGTGTCTACAAATTTGTAGACACAAAAAAATGTAGACACTTTTTTATTTTGACCCGAGATTTCGGACTTTTCATGGTGTTTCGGCAGGCACAGCATCAAATTTTATTTGAAATTGTTCGATTCAAGGTGACGGTATTGGCCAATGCGCAAGGGATGCAATACCGGAAGAATTGGGCCCTCCGTTTATTCCAATATTATATTTTGGCCGGAAAACACTTTACTGATTAACAGGTAGCAACTGTTGGTTACTTTTATCCGCCTATTTCCAAAAACCGGGTCAAGGCCTTCTCATGTTTCAAACCAAAAGCGATTCTACCTTTTCATTTTGGTGTTCATGGTGCAGGTATAAATCGTAGTCTGAATACTTTTTGCTTTTTCCGATGCCCAGAATGAAGCACTTTTTTCGAATTCTATCGCTCCTCTTCCTGGGTTTGGGCTATAATCCTTCCGCCTTGGCCCAAACAGGCCCGGCCTGCCCAACGCCAGGAAAAGTCAGGATCAAAGTTCAGGTTCATCCAGATGCCAATGCATCGGACCAAACCAGCTGGTCTTTGATTTCTCAGGCTGGCGATACCCTGCTTAAAGGCAAACTTTCCGACAGCATTTGCGTAGATTCCGGCCTGTGTGTCCGGTTTCGGATTGTGGACCTTGGCAACAACGGATTATGCTGCACCAACGGAAATGGCTTTTACAGGCTTTGGTACGGCTCTTTGCTGGTCCGGCAATCGTATAAATTTAAAAACCAGGAAACCCAGTGGGTAGGCTGCACCGGCTGTGTACCAGACAGCAGCCAGGAAAAAATCCGCATCTATATTCATCCCGACAGATTTCCGGACGAAACCTCCTGGGTTTTGACCAAAAACAATGCCGATACCATTGCCAGAGGAAAATCGTTTGGAGATACCCTCTGTGTGCCGAAAAATGCCTGCCTCAGGTTCACCATCAAAGACCTCTACGGAGACGGAATGTGTTGCAACCAGGGAGATGGCGGATACCAGATTTATGGCTCCACAGGTTTGCTTGCCCTCGGAAATCAATTTGGCCTGGAAGAATCCAGAAATTTCCGCTGCCCTCCGGGTTTCGGATGCAGTTCGGCCTTGCCTGTCTCTCCGGGCGATACCCTGCTGACCCAATACGAGGACCATTGGTACCGGTTTATCCCAACGCAAAGCGGGACCTATAAAATTTCTACCTGCTTTCCCCAAAACAACTGCCAGACAAAGATCTGGGTTTACGACTACTGCCAGGGATTAATTCCCACCGAAAACAATGTTGCCACCATTGCCTACAGTGAAGAAGGTTGCGGCAATCAGGCCTTGCTGCTGGTAAATCTAACCGAAGGCCAGTTGTATTATATCAGGATTGGCGACTACCTCAACAGCTGCACCCAGCCCATTCGCTGGTCTTTTGGTTTTAACGGACCTGTTGTTGGCTGTATGGATCCCCTTTCCTGTACCTACAACCCTGTCGCAACAGTATCGGATACCAGCCAATGCCTTTACATGCCCGATTCCGGATGTCCGGACCTGCCCGATTTCAGAATCGATACCACCTACATGAAAAATTCCTTCCGTTACGACAGCCTCATCAACAATGATGCATGCTTTGTTCTGGAAGGCTGCCTCCGTGGATATGGGAAACGATACCTGGCCCGGTTTTCGACCAAAATTGACAATATCGGTGAAGCCGATTATTATATAGGAAGGCCTCCGGTGAACCGGAATATCCTCTATGAGGCCTGGGTTTGGGACCCTTGCCATAACCATTGGCATTACAAGGACTATGCAGAATACCTGTTGTTTGACAAGCAGGGAAACCCCATTCCGGCGGGCTTTAAAGCAGGATATTGTGTGCTCGACCATGTTTGCCCGGGTGGGGGTGTTCCCAA
>JBIPNA010000269.1:0-5278 GCA_044375665.1 Catalimonadaceae bacterium | reverse complement strand
AAAATTCCACCGCAGCGAAAAGCTTTGCCCGACCATAGACTGGGGCCCTCCCTGACAAAAAAGCACGGCAGGATACGACTTTGCAGGGTCAAAATCGGGGGGATAAACAACCCAGGTGAGAATGTCCTTTCCATCAGTAGCCTTAATGAGCTTCTTTTCAATTTTTACAGGTTTGAACCCTGCCAGAAATCCATCATTAATGTGGGTGATGGGAAACTCTTTTTCTTCAATGGGGTCCAATTTAACAATTTCATTAGGAGCCCGCATGCTTTGCTTTGTGCAAAGGAGATAGTCTTGTTTGCCGCTTCGGAATAGGGATATGGATGTGAAATTGTGCATCCCTTCGGTAATTGCCTCAATAGATTTTGCGGCAGGCTTTCTGGAATCCCACTCAAAAATCTGAACGGTACCCTGGGTTTGAACCATGAAATAAACAAGCTGGCTGTTGCTGCTCCAGACAAGACTTTCAATGGTGATATCATAGTCTTTGGTTGGTTCTGAAAATTGGCCGGTTTTCAAATCTTTAATGATCAGCCGGTTTTTGTCTGCCTCGTATCCATCTCTGGCCATCGACTGCCAGGCAATTTTTTTACCATCAGGGGAAAATCGCGGCTCAATATCATAACCGGCCATTCCCTCAGAAAGGTTTATGGTTGTTTTCAGGTCCAGATCATATAAGTAAATATCTGAATTGGTGCTTGTTGCATCTGCAGTTCCGCTTTTCTTTTTGCAAGTGTAAGCCACCGCTCTGCCGTCTGGTCTCCAGGAGACCTGTTCAATTCCACCCATTGGTTTCAAAGGGGCGTCAAATGGTTCACCAGGCATCAGATCAATGGATTTTCCAACCCATTCACCGTTTTGGTAAGGCTGGATAAATATGTGTTGAAATGTTCCATCAGACCATTCTGTCCAGTGCCGGTACATCAGTCCATCGTATACCTTGCCTGTGGCCCTGGGCAGGTCTTTAAACAAAATGGGATCTTGTTTCTGAATGGTTACAGATTTGTAATAAACAATGTGATCCCCTTTGGGAGCATATTCAAATCCGTCAACTCCGCCGGCTTCATTCGAAATTTTCTCCATTCCCGTTCCATCCGGGTTCATTTCGTAAAACTGAGGAGCACTCCCTTCGGCCATTAAAAAACCAATTTTTTTACCATCTGGCCGCCACCTTGCATTGAATTCTGAAGAAGGCGTTTTGGTTATTTGAATGATGCCTTCTCCTTCAACATTGACAATATACAAGTCATTATTACCCCTGTTTTCAGCCAGATCATTTCGCTTGACACCAAATAGGATGTTTTTCCCATCTGGTGAGACTTGTGGATCCGAAACCAGACCCAGCTTCCAGAGATCTTCAGGTGTGAATTTTGATTGTCCGGTAAGCCAAAGACAATTGGAGATTGTCAGGAATAAGAAAAGCAGTTTTTTAAAAGATTTGGTCATAGGTCGGTGGATGAAATGAACATATTTCAGGAAAGAATGATTCCTAAACTCAAAATTATTCTGACCTGCAAGGAACACAAATTCTTGATTGCCCGGGTTTTACCTGATTATTTTTTCCGAAAGGAAAGTAGATGCGTTTATGGACAAGATATTCTTGCAATGGATATTTTGAAACGAAACTGCTGGTTTCTAAGGCTTTTATTGCCAGTGTTTTCAATTTCAAAAGCTACCTCCGGGAAGGGACGGCAAACCGGATTGGGTATTCAGCCTTTGCCCTTCCTTTCAAAATGTCTCCTATTTTATTTTGAATCAACCGCTTACGAAAAGGGGACAGATAGTCAATAAACAATTTTCCTTCCAGGTGATCGTACTCATGCTGGATAACTCTTGCCAGCAAACCTTCAAAAGTCCGTGTATAAGATTTGCCTGTTTCGTCCTGATAAGACAAAGTGATTTTTTCTGGACGCTTAACTTCTTCCCTCAAGCCAGGAAGGCTCAGGCAACCCTCTTCGTAAGGCCAGGGGTTTCCTTCTTCTTCTAATTTTTCGGGATTGATAAAGACCATTTTGGCACCTTTCAGATGCTCTTCATCCATAGGTTCTGCATCGATAACGAACAAGCGGATTCCTTTACCTATTTGAGGAGCGGCCAGTCCAACACCATGGGCGTTGTACATGGTTTCAAACATGTCGGCCACCAGGCCTGGTATTTCCGCATCCCCTTGTTGAATAGGAATGGCTTTTTGTTTTAAAACAGGGTGGCCCAAAGCCACAATCGGATAAATCATGAAGGCAAAATTCGGAATGCAAAAATAGGAAGGATTCTCATAGTCAGACTCAGCTTTGGCTTCCAGGTTGGTTTTTCATCATCTAAAATTTTATGTGGCCGCGATGCGCAGTTTTTATTGCAAACTTTAGTCTGGCTTTTAATTTTGCAGCCCGCTCAACAGAAAGATAAACCAAATGGGCCAATAACGGTTGCCCGAAACCATTACATGGAAGATTCAAAACTAGAAGCGAAACAACACATTCTTGCTGAATGCCTTCGGATCCAGAGAGCAGTTGTGGACAATGCCCGGAAGGCCATGAATGATGCCCAGGAAAGTGCCAACGAGGGTGATGATAGCACAGAGGAAAAGTTGTACAACAGCTACAGGGAGGAGATGCATAACAAGCGGGACATGTTTGCCCGCCATTTTGAACTCGCCATGGATGATTTAAACCAGCTCAACCAGATCGTAACTTCCAAAGAATATCATCGGGCCGAGTTTGGCAGCGTAGTGGAGACCGATGGTGGCACTTATTTTATCTCTACCAGTCTTGGACAGGTTAAAGTGGATGGAAAAGTAATTTTTGCGGTTTCGGCTCTGGCTCCAGTATACAAAGCTTTTGAGGGAAAGAAAGCTGGCGACGCTTTCTCTTTCAGGGACAAGAGTTTTAAAATAAAAGAAATCTACTGACCATGGCTTCCGGATTGCCGGTTTCATCCATTCTGAAGCTGGCATCTGAGTTGCCAATGCTCGACGTTCGGAGCCCGGGAGAGTATGCTCAGGGACATATTCCTGGTGCCATTTCTTTTCCATTATTCTCGGATACAGAGCGGGCCGAGGTAGGCACCTTATACAAACAAGTCGGTCCTGAATCAGCTTTGATTTGCGGACTTGAAATTGTAGGTCCCAAAATGGCTGGATTTGTCCGCGAGGCCCTTATTTTATGTCCAGGGAAACGAATTATTATTTATTGCTGGAGAGGGGGGAAGCGAAGCGGGAGTATGGCCTGGCTTCTTGAATCAGCTGGATTTGAGGTTTTTCTCTTAAAGGGTGGGTACAAGTCTTTCAGAACAGAAGTTGGTTCATCTCATTGGCCAATTCCTCCTTTACAAATTCTTGGGGGCTTAACCGGAAGTGGTAAAACAGAAATTTTGAAGGCCCTTCGAAATAAAGGTGCATACATTTTGGATCTGGAGGCAGAAGCCCGGCACAAAGGGTCTGCATTTGGAAGTATTGGCGAGGCTGCCCAGCCCACTCAGGAGCAATTCGAAAATAATTTGTTTACCCTGCTTGTTAATTTCAGAACAGACCAATTCCCTGTTTGGGTTGAAGATGAAAGCCGGGCTATTGGTCGTCTTCGGATTCCTGAGCCATTGTTTCTGGCTATTCGCGAAAGCCCCCATTTATTTCTGCAGGTTCCTGTTTCGCAACGATTGGACCATGTTACAAGCCAATATGGGCAGGCTTCAATTGAAATACTGGGCGATTCGATTCAAAGGTTGGCCAAAAGACTAGGCGGTCTTCGGGTAAAAGAAGCCATGGAGGCATTAAAAAACCAGGATTTGCGCAAAGCAGCTGCGCTCACACTTGAGTATTACGACAAGGCATACCTTCATGGCTATGGTTTACGTCCGCAGGAAATCTGTCAGCAGATTCAGGCGGAGGGGAAATCCTGGGATGAGATGGCGGAAATCCTCATCAAAAGGGATTTCAGGTCGTAATTAACTTGTTCTTGCAGGTTCCAGCTTGACTGGTCTTACAACACTTTCTTCAAGAGAAATAAAGGTTTCTGTCCTTTGAATTCCTTTTACGTTTTGAATTTTATCATGCAAAACGGAGCGCAAATGCTTGGTGTCTTTACAGATGATCTGAGCAAATATGGAATAAATGCCGGTGGTGTAGTGGATACTGACAATTTCAGGAATGGCTTTTAGCTCTTCGGCCACTTCTGAATACATCGAACTTTTTTCAAGATAAATGCCTAAAAAGGCAATAATGTCGTAACCAAGCTTTGCATAGTCAATTTTTAACTGTGCCCCGGTTACGATGCCCATCTCCTGAAGTTTTTTCATCCGGACATGTACGGTGCCCCCTGAGACGTAGCACTTCTTGGCAATCTCGGTGTAGGGCATGTTCGCATCTTCTGTTAAAATGGATAATATCTTAAGGTCGACATTATCAATTTCTAAATTGAGAGACATTTTTCAGGACCTATTTTTGAAATTTTTCAAAGGAAGCCCAAATTTATTGAATGAAATCGAAATTTTCTAGATTTTTGCTGAAAAATTTTCAAGAAAGGTTGTTCTCTGCTACTTTTGTTGCAACAAAAACGAAGCGACGTTTTTTTAGCCGATACTGTAAGGTGATGAAATGGCAGCCATGCCCTCCTGTCCCGGGGGTGAGGAGTTCGGAACAAAGTCTGAGGTTCGCCCCAGTCCTAACCGCCTCTTGGAGGTTCGAATCCTTCTCTTACAGCTTTAAGCTTTTTGGTTAATTTGGTGTATTAATAGGTAGTTTAAACAGTTCTGTTGACATTCGGCAGGACTGTTTTTTTTTCCCGTTTATCGTGCAACCCGATCCGGAAGTTTAGCTTTGCACTCTTCAGAAATTAAATGGAAGTCGACATTTTTATCCCCTGTTTTATTGACCAGATTTATCCGGATGTAGGCTTCCATATGGTGAAGGTGCTGGAGAAACTGGGATGCAAAGTCAACTACAATCCCAACCAAACCTGTTGCGGACAGCCTGCCTATAATGCCGGTTACTTTAAAGATGCAATTGAAGTGGCTGAGAAGTTTCTGGATGATTTCAATTCTCCGGGCCGATACATTGTTAGTCCATCTGCTTCCTGTGTTGGGATGGTTTGTAATGGCTATGAGGACTTCTTCCGCAAAAGCCTGAGATCTGCCCAATACAACGAGGTCAAAGGGAAAATGCATGAATTTTCCGCGTTTCTGGTTCATATCCTCGGTGTTGACAAGGTACCAGGTGCAAAATTAAATGGAAGAGCCACGTATCATGATTCCTGCGCCGCCCTCCGGGAGTGCAATATCAAAGAGGAAC
>JBIPNA010000016.1:0-19580 GCA_044375665.1 Catalimonadaceae bacterium | reverse complement strand
GGCTTTTTATTTAAGCAAAAGGCTGTCTGCCTGTGGAGTCCGTATTTCTTCCATTGCCCGTGGTGTTCCCCTTGGGGGTGAACTTGAATATACCGATGCTCTGACGTTGGGCCGGAGCATTCTTACCAGAACCGATTATCAGTAAACTTATGCTGTTGAAAATTCCCTATTCGTTTTATCTGACTGTTTTCGTAGCCCTCGTTTTGCAGGCCTGTAAAGCCGAATGGACCGAAAGAGAAAAAAACAAGATCAAAAGCGATTGTATGCTCGCTGCTGAAAAATATGGATTTACAGATCCTGAGGCCCATTGTGATTGTGTGCTTAGAACAATCATTAACAGATATCCCAACCCCAATCAGTTTGAAAATATGGAAATGGGAGAATTTGGTCAGATTGTGAATGAATGTCAGGGCCAGGAACTCACCACGAGGATTATCTGGCCTGAGAAAACTCAGAAAGCATTTCTGGACTCCTGCTCTTCTATGGCCCGGGGACTGGGGAAGAAAGAGCCGGCCAGGTATTGTTCATGTGTTTTGGATGAGATGATCCGCAGATATCCTACAAACGATAGTATTGGGAAGATTTCACCCGCCGAAATGGGGGAAATCGGAATGGCTTGTGAGGACTTGTCTCCAAAAAAATAAGGAAGCTTTCAGGGAAAGATTACAGGTAGAACACCATTTCTACTTTTTTCCCATTGCCATCGAAACGGAGCACATCACAAAGGTGCTTCATCAAAAATATGCCCCGGCCATCTGGTTTCAGCAGATTTTCACCTGAGGTAGGATCTGGAAGCGTAGTGTAGTCAAATCCCGGACCCTCGTCTTCTACCACAAAACTGATTTCGGAAGATGAGGAAGCGCAAGTAAGTCGGACAATTTTTTCTTTGTCGTACTGGTTTCCATGCTGGATGGCATTGTTTACAGCCTCGGTAATGGCAATCAAAATATTACCATACAAATCATCGGTGATATTAAACTCATCCCGACTGTTGTCGATAAAGCTTTCGACAATTTTGATGTTGTCTACAATAGAGGGGAATTCAATGGTTACCGGATTCATAGTCCACGTTCCTGTAAGGATTGAAAATATTTATCAAAGGCTTCCTGATACATTTCCGTCAATTTCGGCGATCCTTCCAGCAGCTGCTCATTCTGAGCTCTGGCTTTCCGGAGCAATTCCTTCAATTCGGCTGGCAATGTAGTTCTTTCTGTGGATTTTGGCTTGTCTGCCTCCCGTCTTTGATCTTGCTCCCTTTCCATCATGGCTTTCTCACTTTCCAGAAGCCGTGTGAGAATCTGCTGCTGCCGGATAATGGTTTCCGGACTTAGCTTTTTGTTCAGCAGTTCCCTTTCTGTTTTTTCCATTTGAGCCTTGATGTCGGAAAGATTTCCGGATTTGTCTTTTCCTTTCTGCATCGACTTTTCGAGTTCTGATAAAGCCCGGCGCATTGCGGCCTGTTTCTGTGCCAATCTGGCAAGTTCCTGGCTCATTTGTTGTCCGGGTTTCTGGCCATTTTTCAGTTTGGAAATCTGATCGTTAAGCTCTTTTTGCATCTGGCTCATGCTACCGGGTTTCGGTTTCCCTTTACCAGGCTTTTTACATTTTTTTCCTCCGCTTGAAGAAGATTGTTGTTGCTGCTGCTGCTGCATTTGCTGCAAAGCATCTTTCAGCATTACGGTAAGATTGTTGATGTTGGTCATGGCCATCTGGCCTTTCGCAGAAGCCATATCGGGTCTTCGGGCTTTTACCTGCTCTACAGCTTCGCCGATGGCCTGGTCCATGGCAAACAATTCCTTCATTACAAAACTCTGAATTTCAGGAGCCCGCATGGCCAGAGCCTTCAAACTGTCCTTTATGATTTCTGCATCATCCTGAATCCTGACCTGTTTTTGAGTCAGGACCAAATATTTGGGATCCAACTGGTTTACTCTGGCTACCTGTTTGTATACATCTTCCTGCTCAAAAGAAAGATGAAGAAGGTTTTCAATAATGGCTCTTAAATCACCAATATCTTCAGCGTCAGATTCGCCACTCATTGATTCCTGGCTCTTCTTCATTTTCTGAGCCATTTTTTTCATGTTTCCGGCAGCTTTTTTCTGCTTACCCCCAGCCTTTTGCATTTTGCCCTGCTGCATTTGCTCCCCACTTTCTTTCTGATCCTTCTCTATTTCCTTTTGCTCTTCTTCACCTGTATCCAGATCATTTTTGTCTTTCAGATCCTGGTTTATTTTTTCCATTTCTTTCAGGTCTTCCTGAACCTGACGGAACATATCGTTTAGTTCTTTTTGTTTTTCCTGGGCTTCCTGCTTTTGTTCCGGACTTGATTTGTCTCCGGATTTTTCATTTTCATTTCCTGCCTTTTCCTGTTTTTCCGCCAGCTTGTCAAGGTCCTGAATGGCTTTTTCAAGCTTTTCCTCCACTTTTAACTGCTTGAGCATTTCCATCGCCCGATCCAATTCGTTCTGGATAAACTCATTTTTATCCTGCATCTTTTCAAAAGCATCCTGAAGCTGATCTTTATTTTGATTTTGCTGCTCCAGGAGTTTTTGTAGTTCTTTCAACATCTCCCGGGTTTTTTCATCCAGGAGCTCCTCCAGCATTTTATTGACTTGTTCTTGTTTTTCGAGCAGTTCTTCAGACACAAGCTTGTTTTCTTCTTTGTTTTGAAGTGCCTTTTCTGCCTCTTTTTTCAGCTCTTCTATTTGCTTGAACAGGTCTTTTTGTTTTTCCACATAATTTTCCAACTCCTTCTTATCCTGCCAGTTCAACTCTTTTTTCCCTTTTAAATTGTCGAGCATTTTCCGGGTATTTTTTTCAAGGGACTGGGTTTTGCGTGCCAGTTCCTCCATTTTCTCCTCGTTTTTGTTGTCCAGCTGGTTGGTGGCTTCTGCCAGTGCGGCTTTTGAAGCATTCCGTACATCAAATACCTGAGAGGTTGTGGCTTTGGGACCAGAAATACCATCGTTGTCCCAGATTTTGAAAACGAGCAAAGCAGGTTTCTCCTGGATCATTGTAGCAAGCTTACCCTCAGGAATGAAAACAAAGCTTTGGTTTTTATCCTTTTGCCCCAAAGGAACTGTGGCCTCGGCCAGGACGGATTTGGAAACAGGATCCTGAAGGATAGCTTTCAAACGGCTGAAACCAAAATCATCCGAAATTCTTCCTGCAAAATATTGTCTGGAAAGGGAGACGGAATCCTGGTATGATTGAACCTGAATGGCAGGAAACTCGTCTTCGATTACTGCAATCTGATAAGAGAAATTCTGGTCATTTTGCAACAATTGATTTCTGGATTGAATGGAATAATTTAGTGCCTTAAAGGCTTGTTTTGAATAGGTGAACAGGTTTTTTTCCCTTGTTTCGAAGGCAGCAGAAAGCTTTTCAGCGTCTGTGTACCAGACCGAAGGAACGTACTCAGCCTCCAGTTCCCAGGTAATACGGCTGCCTTTTAAAACCTCAGCATTTCCTTCATTTTCCAGAGTAATGCCTGCTTTTCCGGTGTAGGCGGGAGGTTGAATGCGGACCCGCATACTTCTGATCTGGCCGGCAGGCACTACCTCAAGAGATTTCTCCACGCTGCCAATATTTCCAGCGTAGCAACGGATAGAATATGTTCCTACCGCCAGATTTTCAATATCCTGAGAAAATTTCCCTTTTTGATCTGCCCTCAATTTGATGGTACGGTTTCCTATCCGGGCATACAATTGTGCCGGTTGAGCCGGGCCTGTAGTTTGGGCATCTATGCGTAAGGTTTGTCCGGAAACCATTTTATCCGGCCAATTTCCCAAATGAATGGTAAAGGGGGCCGGGGGTGCATATTGTTGGTTCACGTGTAAGAACCGACCTGATCCTTCCTTGACAAAATCAAAAAAACCAAGAAATAACAACACACCTGCCAAAGCTACAGGTAGAGCTTTTCTCCAAACGGTTGCAGAAATCCGTACATCAACTTTACCCGGCAAATTCAGATTCCGGATGACCTCCTGCTTTTGGCCAAGGCTCAGTCGGATCAGGAGATTGTCGCTTGCCGATGCACTTAGTTTCAAAAGCTGAAGATAATTGACCAGCTTGTCGTCCACAGACTGGATCTGTGCAGAAATTTTCCTTGAAAGTGCTTCAAAATGAGAAAGTTCTCGGGTATTCCGGAGATGCCACCAGGGGATCAGGATGTAATAGGTAATCAGGGAAAAAACAGAAAGCACGTAGGCTCCTGCGATACTGGTTTTTATGGCTGGTGATAAATAAAGGAAATATTCGAGGAGTGCAAAAAGGGGAAGAAACAGGATACTACCGGCCCCAATTACCAAAAGGGTTTGGTAAAGCATCCGGAGAATCCTTTTTGTTTCAAACCGGCTGATGTCCTGAAGGACTTTGTTTTCCTGCATATGGTTTAGAGTAGTGCTTCGGAATTGGCATTAACTGCGATGACTGCCCGTACTTCCGGCAAAGCTCTTTTGATGGCATCTTCTACGCCAGCCTTCATGGTCATTGAGCTCATAGGGCATTCGCCACAGGCACCCTGAAGTTCGACTTTTACAATCATATCTTCAGTTATTTCAAGTACCCGAATATTGCCTCCATCGGCCATCATATAAGGACGGATGTTGTCGATTGCTGCTTCTGCTTTTTCTATCAGGGTCATGGTTGAATGGTCTGGAATCGGGCGAATTTACTGAATGGCCACAAGATTATCTGTATGTACCTGAATGCCGGAATTTCTGATGGCTACCTGCCTTGCCACATTGCTGGCCAGATCGGCAAATGCCCTTGAAACGGGTTCGTCGTCGTGCATTACGATGGGGACACCTCCATCACCGGCCTCCCGTATAGATTGGACCAATGGTAACTCTCCTAAAAACGGAAGCGCATATTTTTCAGCCATATTTTTACCTCCGTCCCTTCCAAAAATGTAGTATCGGTTGTCTGGAAGTTCGGGTGGCGAGAAATAAGCCATGTTTTCAACAATACCCAGGATGGGAACTTTGATAGGTGTCTGGCCAAACATGGAAATGGCTTTTGCTGCATCAGCAAGGGCAACTCTCTGGGGGGTTGTTACCACGACGACCCCGGTTAAGGGTACAGTTTGGACAAGGGTGAGGTGGATGTCGCTGGTTCCCGGAGGCAAATCAATGAGCAGATAATCCAGCTCACCCCACTGGCAATCGGCAATAAATTGTTTAAGCGCAGAGCTCATCATGGGGCCCCGCCAAACGACTGCGGTATCGCCATGGGCCAGGAAACCAATCGACAACAACTTAATGCCCAATCGCTCCACAGGAACCAGGTAGTTTTTTCCATCGATGACAACCACTTTGGGCTGGGCATCTTCCACACCAAACATTGTAGGAATACTGGGTCCGGAAATGTCTGCATCAATCAGACCCACTTTTGCCCCGTTTTTTGCAAGGGCCAAGGCCAGGTTGCTGGTTACCGTTGATTTTCCCACACCTCCTTTACCGGAAGCAATGGCAACAATATTTTTTACTCCGGGCAGAAGCGGTCCGGCGATTTCCCTCTGGGAAGTAACCTCGGCATCCATAGCAATATGAACATCGAGCCCAGGTCCCAGATGGGTTTCAAGTGCTTTCATACACCTGTCTCTGATCACCTCTTTCAAAGGACAGGCGGGTGTTGTAAGCCGAACGGTGAAGCGAATGGTGTTTCCTTCAACCTCCAGATTGCGGATCATACCCAAAGAAACCAGATCTTTTTTCAGGTCAGGCTCCTCCACATGGCTGAGGGCGTGGAGAACAGATTCGTTGGAAAGCATATTTTTCATGTGCACGTCTTTCCCTGATAACATCAGGAAAATGAGGCCCAAAAATAAGACTTTCCGGGCCGGTAAACCGACCGAAAATCAAGATTTTCAATGGTTTTCTTACCGCCGGTTCCCTTAAAGGTCAAATGGCAGGATTTGATTCCGGTTTATACCATCACAAAGCCATCCGGACTTTGAACCGGTTGAGTGAAAAGGTGACTTGTTGGAAAATTCCTTTGGCTTAGGTCGGGTCTTGGCAGAATTTACCCAATATTGCCACTTTTCAGTCCCATTTGCATGCTAATTGCCGGAGTACGTGGTTTTGCCAAACAGGTCCTGGACGTGATCTACCAGCTGGATATCCAGGGAAACATTGTTTTTTATGATGATCTGGATCCAACAGCGCAACCATTATATGGGTTTTCCTTAATCAGGACAGAGGCAGAAGCACAACTGCTTTTCCAGAATCAGGATCCTGATTTCATATTGGGCTTGGGCAGGCCATTGGTCAGGCAAAAAGTGGCAGAAAAACTGGAAGGTCTTGGCGGAAGGATGATCAATTTGATTTCGCCATTGGCCAGGATTGCGGTTCATGCCCGGTTGGAAACAGGTGTTACGGTGATGACCGGGGCTATTGTGGAAAACGATGCCTGGGTTGAAAAAGGAACATTAATCAACGTTCAGGCTACTGTATGCCACGATTGCAGGATAGGTCCTTTTGTAGAAATTTCACCAGGGGCAGTGATTACCGGTGGTTGTGAGATAGGGGCTTTCTCATTTATCGGTGCAGGCGCTGTAGTCAGGCCCGGGGTAAAGATTGGAAAAAATGTTTCAGTCGGTGCCGGTGCAGCGGTGGTTTCAGATGTGCCAGATGGAATGGTCGTCGTAGGTGTACCGGCAAGGCCCATTCAAAAGTAGCTTACCAGATATGACGATGGTATACAGTGCCTTTCAGGAAATCAGCAACTTTGTTTTTATAGCTGTTATCATTTAAAATCAGGAAGATGTTCACCCAATTGCTTGTTGTTTTTTTGGTGGGTCTTTTGGTCCTGGTACCAGTTTTGGGATTTTCCGGTGCTATTGATTCAACCTCTTCCCGGAAAAATATGGGCTGGATTCCTTTGGTTCTCCTTTTCATGGCTTTTTTGGGTTCCTGGATTACAGTTGGCCCATATGGGTCGGTGTCTCTTGCATCCCCCTTCCTGTTGGTTATGGCCTGGTGGGCCTATGGCAAGCCCGGTTTTTCTTTCTTTTTTGGATCAGCAGCCTGGTTTGCGATTGGCTTCTTTTGCATCGTTTTTGGACTTCAGGCCTATTTATTGGTTGATTTTCAGACAGGTTCATTTGCCCTTACCCACCACGACGACTACAGTTATCTGAGTCTGGCCAATCTCACGCAGCAAACGGGCAGGGAAGCCTATCCTGCCGAGCTCAACCGGATATTGTTTGGTATGGATTATGTGTATCAGTTCTACCACTATTTTGAGTTTTATCTGATTGGTTTGATTCAGAAGACTACCCGTTTGCCCAACTATGTGGTTTACCATTTCTTCCTTCAACCCTTCCTTCAGACACTTGCGCTTGTTCAGGCATATCTGTTTTTCAGAAACCGGCTCTCCTGGTCGGTGCTGGTCTTGTTTCCATTTGTAATTCTGTGCTTTTCGAGCCTTCGGTTTGTTTGTTTGGATGAGTGGATAAACGGTGTTGTCCCGTCTGCGTATTGGAAGACAGTATTTTTTCAGAATTACGCTTTTCCCCACCCATTGTCCTTTTACAGAGGCTACAAAATTTGCCTTGCGGTGATTTTTGTTCTCGCTTTTCTCGATGCTCCCAGGGAAAAATCCAAAGAAATCTGGTTTTTGCTATGCCTTGCATCCCTGGTAAGTGTGGCCCTTTTCCCCATTTGTATCGGAACCCTGACCCTTCGCCTCATTGCAAAGTGGATTCCGGAGCGGTTTATTTTTACCGGTGTCCTGGCCTTTTTATTGGCAACCTTTTTCTTCAGGGTTGTGCCAGGCAGCCTTCCTGTTTTTGAAATGGCTGAATTTTATTCCAGGGTTCAGCAAACAGTAAATCTTGTATTTGAAAACCATTACTGGATGCTCCTATTCGGATTAATTCCGATTTTCTGGGGAGGCCCTGTTTCATGGAAAAAGAGCCTATCAGGGATAGCAGCTTTTCCACTGGTTCTACTGCACCATAAATGGCTCTTTAAGCTTTTACTTCTCTATAGTTTTGGCTTATTGTTTTGGCTGGTCTGGAAAGGCTGGAATTCCAAAAAGGGTTTCTTTTTGTTTGGGATGCACTACAGCGCTTTCCTGTTTCTTTTTGCAGTTGTGCCCTACTTTGCCCACGTGGCCGATCTCACCCAGGTGTTTTATAATCTGTTGTTTCCCGGGGCACTTTGGTTTTTGGCGGAAGTTTTACAGGCATCCAATGTTCCGGAACCCAAACCGCTGCGGATTCCCTTTCTGGCTGGCTTCTTCCTCTTTGGAATTCCGGCTGTTGTAGCCGACCGAAAGATGCCACTTCGACCAGCGGATGTGCCACGGATACCATTTTTTGAAGCTACTGCCCGATCAAAAACACCTGTTCGGGCTCTGTTTTTTGCCCGGTTTGACCATCTTCCATTTTTGTATCATTTCATTCCCGGTAATGAGTATCTGAATAAGTACAACCATATTTTTACAACAGCTGCAGGTTTTGAGCAACTTGATTCTTCAGATATCCAATTGCTTGAAAAAACCGGATACTGGAAGTACGCAAAAAGGTGGCCCTATCTTGAATTTTTGGGGGACCGGTGGGGTCCGATGGAAACTTCAGTATTGACTTTTCTGGATCGCTATCCTATTGATGTACTGTACATTGAAGACAAGCCTGAGTTTGAAGGTTTGTTAAAGTCCATTCGGCCACGTATCGAAAACCAATACTATGTGGAGGTTGGGCACTATTTTGTCTGTATTTTACATTCAAAATCCCGAAGTCCAGCACCAGGCCAATAAGGTGCTGGCTTTGCCCCCAGGCAAAAAATTCTACCTGTTTCGGATTTTGCCGTACTTTTACCCTGTCTTTTAAAGCCTGCAAAATGCCATTGCAGGAAAAAAGGGAAGATATCCTGATGCTTCGAAATGGCTGGTTCCGGTATTGCCGGGAAAAGCCGGTCGCTCGCAAAGGACCCAAGTCTTCCTGCAAAACCAGACGAATGAAACAAGGAAAATCCTGCATCATCACCCAGTCGAATTACATCCCCTGGAAGGGATATTTTGACGGAATTTCAAAGGTAGATCTGTTTGTTGTTTATGACGACATGCAATACACCAAAAGGGATTGGCGAAACCGGAACATGATCAAGACTCCACAGGGTCTCAAGTGGTTAAGCATCCCGGTGAACGTAAGCGGGAAGTTTTTTCAGAAAATAAGTGAAACCCAGATTGCCGACGACACCTGGCCAAAATCTCATTTAGATTCATTAAAGCAAAACTACAGCCAGGCTGCATGTTTTAAGGAGGTCTGGCCCTGGGTTCAGGACTTATATCTGACCTGCCGGTTTGAAACCATCACGGAGGTTAATCTGCATTTTATCGAGGCCATTATGGCCTTTCTGGGGATTCAGACCGAGATCCGGTATTCTTCGGAATTCACTTTGAACGAAGAAAAAACCATGCGGCTGGTTGACATCTGTACTGAAGTAGGTGCAAGTCATTATTATTCCGGTCCTGCTGCCAAAGCTTATATGCAGGAGGATTTTTTTACGGAAAAGGGGATTCAGGTTCACTATTTCGATTACTCCGGATATCCTGAATACCCTCAGCTAAATCCCCCATTCGAGCATGGCGTAACCATACTCGATCTTATTTTCAACACTGGTTCTCAAGCCAGCCAATTCTTTTCCAATGGAAAGTAAGGATATTCTTGAAAAGGTTAACCAATACTATACCGACAAAGTGCTGACCCACGGGGCAACGCCAGCGGGTGTAGATTGGAATTCCCGTGAGTCACAGGAACTGCGGTTTGCCCAGCTTTGTAAAATTCTGGAACCCATCAGCCCGGGTTTTTCCATGCTCGATTATGGATGTGGATTTGGGAGCCTCTTTGAATACATGGAATCCCGGTTTACCGATTTTTCATTTACAGGTTTTGATATCTCGAAGGAAATGATTCGGGAAGCTGAAAAATTGTATCCCGGCCGTCAGGGACTGGCATGGACAGCGGAGGCTAAATTTGAGCCCCATGATTATGTTGTAGCAAGCGGCATATTTAATGTTCGTCAGGACGAATCGGATGCCAAGTGGCAGGCCTATATTTTAGAAACCCTTCACAAAATGGATGAAATTTCCACCAGGGGTTTTTCTTTTAATGTGTTGACTTCCTATTCCGATGAGGACAAAAAGCGGGATTATCTTTATTACGCAGATCCCTTGTTCCTTTTCGATTACTGCAAACGCCATTTTTCCAGGAAAGTGGCCTTGCTTCACGACTATCCCATTTACGAATTCTCCATTTTAGTACGGAAATAGCCATGGCGAAAATTGTTATTTTTGGAACTGGCGACATTGCTCAGATTGCCAATTACTATTTGAAAATTGATTCTCCGCATGAAGTGGTAGCCTTCACTGTAAACGCTGAGTATTTGAAGGAAGACCAGTTTGAGGGACTTCCTGTAGTTCCTTTTGAAAACCTGGAAAGTTCTCATCCGCCTGCTGAATATCAGATGTTTATTGCCCTGAGCTATACCAAACTCAACAAAATCAGGGAGGAAAAATACCATCAGGCTAAGGCAAAAGGGTATACCCTTATTTCCTACATCAGCAGTAAATGCTCTTATATGTCGCAATTTCCATGTGGTGACAATTGCTTCATTTTTGAGGACAATACGATTCAGCCTTTTGTTAAAATAGGAAGTAATGTTACCCTTTGGAGCGGCAACCACATCGGGCATCATTCCACCATCGAAAGCCACAATTTTATTTCATCCCATGTGGTCATTTCCGGGCATTGCCATATCGGACCCAATTGCTTCCTGGGCGTAAATGCCACATTGCACAACAATGTGAAACTGGGCGCTGAAAACATTCTGGCTGCCGGGGCTATTATTGCCAAATCAACCGATGACAAAGACCTTTGGCTGCCTGCCCGATCCACCAAATCTGAAAAACGTACCGACGAAATCCGGTTTTAAACATGGAGAAACCCTTTCTTTCCATTGTGAGCCCGGTGTATAAAGCCGAAAAGATCGTGGATGAATTGGTGCGTCGGGTTGTAGAAGAAGCCGAAAAAATTACCGATCGGTTTGAATTCATTTTGGTAGATGATGCCGGTCCGGATCGTTCCTGGGAACGTATCGAAGCCAATTGCAAGGCCGATCCCCGGATCAGAGGCATAAAATTAAGTCGGAATTTCGGGCAGCATTTTGCCATTACTGCCGGGTTGGATTTTGCGGAAGGCGACTTTGTAGTGGTTATGGATTGTGATTTGCAGGACGATCCGGTTTATTTGAAAGAACTTGTCAATCTTGGCCTTCAGGGGTATGATATTGTTTATACCATGAAAGAAGCCAGGAAGCATGGTTTTGTGAAAAACATGCTGACCAATGGCTTCAACCTTGTTTTTAATTATCTGATTGACAATAAGAATTGGAAAAGCGATAAAAATGTAGGTTCCTTTTCTTTACTGAGCCGTAAAACGGTAGAAGGATTTCGCAAATACAACGACTACCATCGCCATTACCTCATGGTGCTACGTTGGTTGGGGTATAAGAGTACCTATCTCCCCATTGAGCACCGCACAAGGTTCGAAGGACGTTCCAGCTATAATTTTTCAAAACTGATGCTCCATGCCATTAATGGCATCACATCACAATCGGATAAATTGTTAAGACTCAATGTAACGGCTGGTATTCTGATATCTATGCTGGCCTTCCTGAGCATTCTGGTGATCATCATCCTTTACCTGACCCAGGGTTTTTTATCCGGTTGGGCCAGTTTGATTGTGACCATTTTGTTTTCCACAGGAGTATTGCTTACCAGCATAGGTATTACAGGTATTTACATTGGCAAGACATTTGAGCAGGTAAAAAACAGGCCGAAATACATCATCGACAAAATTGTAAATCCCACATGATAGGTTTACCTCCAGGCACCATTCTTCAGCTTTTGTATATCCGGAAAAGGCTCTTGGGCTTTAAAAAGCAATACCATCGATTTTTAGAAATTGGGGCAGGAAATGGTATGATTTCCACAGAGTTACTCAAGCTGGGTTTCGATGGAATGGCAGTTGATCTAAATGAATCTGCCTGCCGGAACAACAGGACGGCAAATGCCCGGTTTATTGAACAGGGCCGTTATTCTGTAATGAATGACGACTTCATGAACCTGGAAAATGAATCCTTTGATTTCACCATTTCCTGCATGGTGATTGAGCATATTCCCGAACCGGCCCTTACCGCTTTTATTCAGAAAGCCAAAGCGCTTCTCAAGCCAGGGGGTAGAATGATATTCCTGGTCCCTTCTTCCATGAAGTATTGGGGCATTGAGGATGAGATTGCAGGCCATGTAAAGCGTTATGAATTCGAAGATGTGGAAGCGCTTGCCAAACAGCAAGGTCTTAAAGTGGACCATGTAGCCGGCCTTACTTATCCGGTATCCAACTGGCTTTTTCGATTGTCGAATATGATCGTTCAGAAAAAAGAGGCAGAGAAAATGAAGTTGTCTCAATACGAACGCACGGTTTACACCGGAAACAGGGAGGTTCAGTTTAAAACTACCTTTCCGGCCATTTTTTCCATCATTCTAAATCCTGTTGTGTTGTGGCCTTTGCACCAGTTACAACAAGCCTTTTCCGGCAATCGAAACAGCATGGTGCTTTATTTTGAACTTACAAAGGACCAATCATGATCAAAGCTTACGGTGCCAACCGGCGCAATGCCATTCAGACAAAAGAGGAATACCACCTCGAAGAATTTTACAATCTGGGATTCACGATTATTGAGAATGCAATTTCCCCTGAGGAAATCCAGGTACTCAAATCTGAATTGGACAGGATCTATGCCATTCAGGAGGCAGAGTTTGGGAAGGCAGGTTTAAAAGCCATCAATGAAGAATTTCTGGCAAGGGCCTTATTGGTTTATTCAGAAACCTACCTGAATCTGGCCCGAAGGCCAGAACTAATGTCTTATGTAGAGGCGATTTTAGGCAATTATTTTATTCTGCACCTTCAGAATGGCATCATCAATATGCCCAGCGAAGAACATCACCAAAGCAGCTGGCATCGGGATCTTCCTTACCAGAACTGGGTTTCTTCCGAACCCCTGGCCTGCAATGTGTTTTTCTGCCTGGATGCTTTCAGTGAAGAAACCGGTGGAACACTTTTACTGCCGTTTTCGCATAAAATCCCCATGATGCCTTCTGAAAAGTACCTTGAAAAGCATGCCCTGCAGGTGGTGGCCCCGGCAGGATCTGTTTTGCTTTTCGACAGCATGGTTTTTCACAAAGCAGGATTCAACCGTTCCAACCAAATCCGAAGGGGTGTAAATCATCTGTATGCAAAGGCGATCATTCGCCAGCAAATCGATTTGCCTGCCGCCCTGGGAGGCCGCTATTCTGATGATCCTTTTTTGCGTGTGTTGCTGGGCTACGACAATCATTCTCCGGAAAATGTCGAGGCTTTCCGGTCCAACCGTTTGGGAAAGCAAAAATCTGTGATGTAGAATGAAGTGGAAAAAGCTGGGTCTTCTGTTTTGCCCCGATCAGAATTTTGATTGGATGGTAACACACGCAGCCAATCCTGTTGCTTTTCCCCTTGAAAATCAGCCTGGAATCATCCGGGTTTACTTTTCCTGCAGGGATGCAAACCAAAAATCATCCATAGCTTTTGTGGATGTGGATTTCAATAACAACTATGCCATTTCAGCTATTGGTCAGGAGCCATTGCTGCAAAAAGGCAGTCCTGGATATTTCGACGATGATGGCGTTTCCATGAGCTGGATTCTCCCGGTTGGAAACCGTTTTTATCTGTACTACCTGGGCTGGAATCTTCGTACTTCTGTTCCATGGCTCAACACCATCGGTCTGGCCATTGGTGATACTCCTTCTGGTCCTTTTCAGAAAGCAAGCCGGGCCCCCATCATGGATCGGCACGACCTGGATCCCTTTACGGTTTCTTACCCTTGCGTTCTCCGGGAGAATGGAAAATTCAGAATGTGGTATGGCTCTAATCTGACCTGGGGGACCCAGCAGCATGAAATGGCCCATGTAATCAAATATGCCGAAAGCCTGGATGGTATTCATTGGGAGCGGAGTGGCCAGGTTCATATCGGACTTGAACACCCGGGCGAGTATGCCATTTCGAAACCATGTGTAGTGCAATGGGATGGCGGATACCGGATGTTTTATTCTTATCGTGCAAGTGAATATTCCGACAAATACCGGATTGGAACTGCCTTTTCGGTGGATGGGCTGAGCTGGAAACGGCAGGACGAACAAATTGGAATCACCATTTCCGATTCGGGATGGGATTCGGAATCGGTTGAATACCCCAATGTTTTTCGGTATGGGGACCAGATTTTTCTTCTTTATAATGGCAATCAATACGGCAAAACAGGCTTTGGGCTTGCCGTCTTAGAATCATGAAACACATCGGATTTAACAAACCATACTTAACAGGATCTGAGCTTACCTATATTCAGGAGGCCGTCCTTTCCGGAAAGATTTCAGGCGATGGGCTCTTCACCCGCAAGTGCCATCAATTTTTCGAGGAGAACTATGCATTTAAAAAGGTACTCCTTACTACCTCCTGTACAGACGCCCTGGAACTTGCCGCCCTTCTTTTGCGCATTGAACCCGGGGATGAGGTAATCCTTCCTTCTTTTACTTTTGTTTCAACTGCAAATGCCTTCGCACTGCGAGGCGCAACATTAAAGTTTGTAGACAGCCGGCAAGACCACCCTGGCATCGATGAATCCAAAATTGAGGAAGTGATCAGCCCAAAAACAAAGGCCATTGTTCCTGTTCACTATGCGGGAGTAGCTTCCGACATGGATCTGATCAATCAACTGGCGCAGGATAGAAATCTTTTTGTTGTAGAAGACGCTGCTCAGGCCATTGATGCTTATTATGTAGGAAAAGAAGGAAAAAAGCCTTTGGGGTCTCTTGGGGACCTGGGTTGTTTTTCATTTCATGAAACCAAAAACATCATGGCAGGTGAGGGAGGAATGATCTCCCTGAACAAGGAAGCCTATTTTGGTCGTGCGGAGATTCTCAGGGAGAAAGGAACCAACCGTTCGGCTTTTTTCCGGGGCGAAGTGGACAAATACAACTGGGTCGATATCGGATCGAGTTTCCTTCCCAGCGATATTGTGGCAGCCTTTTTGTTTGCTCAATTGGAAAACATCAGAGAAATCCAGAACCGCCGGATTGATCTTTGGAATTCCTACTATAAGCGGATGGAACATCTTGAGCAGGCTGGCCATCTGAAGCGTCCGGTTGTACCAGATTTTGCGACTCAGAATGGTCATATGTTTTATCTGGTTTGCAAGGATCTTGGGGAGAGAACGCGATTAATCGACCATTTGAAGTCGAAAAGTATCAATTCAGTTTTCCATTACATCAGCCTCCATCATGCGCCATATTTTAAAGAAAACCATGATGGCCGACCTCTGACAGAATCAGATCGATTTACAGATTGCCTGGTAAGACTTCCTTTGTTTTTTGAACTGGAAACAGATCAGGTCCACTACATCTGCGACCAGATCGAAGCATTTTATAAAGGATAAAATCAGGAAGGCAAGATCTGCTTTTCCAAAATTCTGATGCCCTCTTCAAAAGAGTGCGGTTCATAGCCAAGCACTTTTCGGGCCTTTTCTATTTTAAAACCAGTTTTGGGCGGACGCCGGGCAGGCTGTGAAAAAGTAGCAGCAGATGCCTTTTTTATTTTTCCGGAATCCAGACCGAAATAAGCCGCTGTTTTCATGGCCATGGCATAGGGTGTCAGGAAGTCTTTTCCTGAAATGTGAAAAACACCTGTTGCTTTCTGTGTTGCGATTCTAAGACAACCATCTGCCAGGTCTTCGGCCAGAGTGGGTGTCCGGAATTGGTCGTCCACCACCTGAATTTCCTTTCCCTGTTCCAGACTGGATTTGACCCACAAAATAATATTGGACCGGCTCAGGCCAGGAGCAATTCCATAAACAAGGATGGTACGGACAATGGCCCAGGGACAAGTTGAATTTTGTACCAGCTTTTCTGCTTCCAGCTTGCTTTCCCCATAAACACTGATGGGATTTGGCAAATCTTCTTCCACATAAGGGCCTGAGGTTCCGTCGAAAATAAAGTCTGTGGATAGGTGGATCAAATGGGCACCCAGCGCTTCACAAGATTGGATTACATGCCGGGTAGCCGTTACATTTTGTTTCCGGCATTCGGCAGGATTCAGTTCGCAGGTGTCTACATTGGTCATGGCTGCTGCATGAACCACCACATCCGGGCGAAACTTCGAAAATACTTTCTCCACTTCCTCTGGTATGGAAAGGTCGCAGGTTTGGTAGGCTACATTGGATGGTGGATTCTGAATTCTGCAAGATCCGAGTCCCGTGGCCAGCGTACTAATTTCAGGGTGGGCGCCCAGAGCGTGAACCAGTTTTTGGCCTAACAGGCCGTTTGCGCCAGTTATCAGAAGTTTCATTATAAAAAGAAGGATCGGATCTGAGAAGACAAATGGAGGTACCGCAGGCTGGAAAAAACAAGGGACAACAAAACCAGGGCAGGCAAAGCCATTCTTAGGTAACGCCGTTTGGTAAGCTCCTCGTCGAGAAAAGCCACACTTGAAACCAACCAAAGGTAATGCACCATGGATGATTGCCAGGTCATGTTGGGTGAAACGATTCCACGAATGGTGTCATGAAAAAGAAAAGAAAGCAGAAGCCCCTGAATGGTAAACAGAAACAGAAGCTGGTTTTGTGGCTGAAGCGAAAAGTCTTTGGGATAAAATAGAAAAATGGTCAGCGGAAGTAACAAGGCTGAAATCAAAACCAAAACATGGTTAATGGCCGAACCAAAGAAGAAAAAAGGATAAAAAACCACCTTAAAATCGGCCTGACTGCTTTTGAGCAACATACTCTGGGCCAGAATCAGCATGACCATAAAAACAGAAATCTGAAGAATGCCCAGCAATTTTCTTCCGGGGCCAAACTTAAAGAGAACAAAAAAGGGCATTACCGGAATCCAGACAAACAGAAAGCTGGGCTTTGTGGCAACCAGAAGCAATCCGGCCATCAACATTCTTCCCAAATGTTTTCGGTCTTCATCTTCCAGAAACCGAAGACTTTCCAAGAGAAAAAAAAGCGCAAATGGAAAAGACAGACTCAGTGTGCCATTATGAAAATAATTTGGGCTCAGCGATCCAATGATGTAATGCCGGGAAAACAACGTGCTGCTAATGGCCAATTGTGCTGCAATGATTCCCAGCCAAAGAAACCAGCTGGCAGGTTTTTTCAGGAAATGTTCGGCCAAAGAAACAGACAGGGTAATTTTCAAAAACTGGGCTACAGAGAAAATCAGGAATGCAGCAAAAATTTCCGCATTGAGATTTTTAGTGAATCCGGACAACAACTGAATCAGAAAGAAGAAGACGGGGTGGCCAATTTTGACCTCGCCATTCATGAGCTTTTCAGAAACTCTGATATGGTCTATCAAATCGGGTTTTAAAACTCCTGCCACCAAAAGCAAATACCCGAAAAGCCCAAAGGAAAACACTGCCGCGATGGCTTTGGGATAAACAGGTTGAACAGGATGTCTTAAATAAGAAAGGATAGAATGGCGTGCGTCCATTTTTAAGATTTTGAATTCTGACCTATTATCAGAATTTCGTTAGGTAAAAATTGGTTTCGGGTTGGTCATAAACCTGAATTCCAGGGGGCAAGTATACAGTTTTTTCAGGCCCAGAGGCTTTTCGAGGCTACTGTGGGCAGAAAAGGGAAAACTATTGAATTCATTACTGCATTTTTGCCCTCTTTTATTGTTCATGAAAACACCATTTGCCCGAACCGTCGACATCCGAAACAAATCGGCTTCGTTCGAATTCGAGCTTTTGGAAAAGCTTACTGCAGGAATCGCCCTTACCGGTACCGAAATTAAATCAGTACGGTTGCAAAAAGTTACCATTCAAGACAGTTTTTGTCAGTTTCGCGGGGACGAACTCTATCTGGTTAATCTGCACATAGCCCCTTATGAACAAGGGACTTACAACAACCACATTCCCAAAAGGGACCGAAAACTCCTGTTGAAAAAACAAGAGCTCCACCGTTGGCAAAAGAAGATGGAAGAAAAGGGTCTGGCTATCGTTTTGACCCGCGTTTTTATCAACGAAACAGGACGTTGTAAAGTAGAAATTGCTTTGGCCCGGGGAAAAAAATTGCACGATAAGCGTGATTCAATCAAAGAACGTGATCTTGAACGGGAAATGAGAAGAGATGCCTGAAAACCTGTTTTTCCCGGGAATGCGGGTATTCACAGTGGCCCTGCTTTCCTTATTTGTTTCACACAGAGGCCTGGCTCAAACCTCTGAGAACCTCTGGAAAGAAGGTATGCAACTTTCAATGAATAAGGATTGGGCCGGAACAGTTGCCTTGCTGAAACCCCACTTATTTCCACCCCCGGAAGACAGTCTTCAGCCTGCCCTTTTACAGTTGTTTGCTTTGGCATCCTGGCGCCTGGGAGATTATCCCTCAGCCATGGCCACATGTCAGAAAGTATTGGAATTGCACCCGAACTGGCCTCAAAGAGCCGAAGCGCTGTATCTGAGGGGTGAAATGGAGTGGTCGAAAGGAAATTGGCGAAAAGCCCTGAATACCTGGTCTGAGTTGCCGGCAGAATATGGGGCAAGGGTGGCCCAAACACTGGACAGATTGCCGGTATCGGTTCATGCAGATACATTGATTGCCTGGAAAAGGGATTTTGGATCAAATCCCGACCATGGCTACAACCTTTGGTCCGGCAAAAAAAAAGGACCAGACATTAACCTGGCCCGAAAGGGGATGCCTAAAGTGGGTATCGTCCTTCCCTTCGGACTTCAGGAAAAGGGAGGCAAAACCAATTCCAGCACGCTCGACTTTTATCGGGGTATGCTTTTGGCCAATGAAGTCTGTACTGCACTGGACTCCGGACTGGAGTTTCATGCTTTTGACCTTTCCCGTCAGGATCCCGAAGCCCGCAATCTGATTTCACAAAACGCCCTCCTAGGTCTCGATTTGATGGTTGGTCCATGGAAAACATCGGCACTTCCGGCTTTGGCCAGCTGGGCTGCAACAGAAGGAATTCCACTGATTCAACCGGTTTCACCAGTAGGAAATATCGGCTCTATGAAGGGTTGGTTTGGACAGCAGCCTGGTTTTCAAACCATGGCCAGGGAATGCTTCAGTTTCATTTCGAAAACTGCCACGGGCAGTAAGTATGCCATTTTTTTTGGCCCGGAAAGGAATGATTCTCTGATGGCCGAGGCTTACAGGGAACATCTTAGTAAAATGGGCAGGCAATTGACTGCATTTAAGAAAGTGGGCAAAAATTCTGCGGCCAATCTGACCAAGTTCCTTCTTGAAGCTGACCTTGATTCTACCTGCCACGTTTTTGTCCCCAACAACGAACCATTGGTCAGGGTCCAGTTGATGTCTGCTTACGGTTGGCTTAAAGCCAAATATCCTGTTTTAGTCCTTGGAAAGTGGCTTGAGGCAGGAAATACCGATTACGACGAATTCGTCCGAAACCCGGTATATTTTGTCAACCCCGATTTACCCGATTATCAAAATACACATTGGCAGGAATGGCAAAGC
>JBIPNA010000268.1:0-5298 GCA_044375665.1 Catalimonadaceae bacterium | reverse complement strand
GCTCTGAAGTGTTATCTGGGATTATTGCAGGAAAACTCCCTGAGCTAGCTGAGTGTGAAGTAAACTTTCAACAAAACAGGATTTTTCCGCCAAAGGGATTGAAGGGGCCTGGCCCGAGGAACGAAGGGCCGAAGCGTTAGCGGAGCCCCGCAAAGCCCGACCCCGAGGTACGAGGGGATTGGCCCTGAATTTCCCAGGTAACCTTTTTTTACGCGACCAACCGTGCTGATTCAGGCCCTTGGAAATAGCCTAAGTTTCTCTCTGCGAGTGGTTTGTAAAGGTTATTAAGCGTGCAGAAGGTGCAAGGATTCAAGCAGTTGGCTAACGGATAAGTCCGATAGACTGGCCTTGTCCCTCGAGCCGAACCCAATACAGGCCGGCTGGCCATGGCGGAAGTGTCCAGACACTGGCTCCTGCTGGAATTTCGGTTTGGAAAACCTGGCGGCCATCGGAAGCAAGAATTTCCATATGGCGGGCCTGGAGGCTGCCATTGATTACCTGCAGTTTATCCTGCGCATACCAGATTCTGGTTTGGGCCAGAAGCCGATCGGCTGTGGCCACCACTTCAAAGGGGGTGGATGGCAAGGAAAGGCAGCCGTTGGTTCCCTGGACAACCGCGGTGTAGCTTCCGGGTTGTGCAGGGAGGAGGCTATCGTTTGCTGCACCGCCGAGCGGAATTCCATTCAGGTACCACAAAACATTTCCGGAAAGGGAAACCAGAATACCGCCCTGATTTTGCACCGTGGGCGCCGGAGGGCGAACGGTTACATTAAGAACCAGGGTGTTGGAAGTAGCCGGATTGTTAACGGCACAGGTATCGGCAGAAAGCAGCTGGCAATTGAGGAAAATCTGTCCGGCCGCAGGTACAAACCTAAGCGGGTTTCCGGTTCCGGCCTGATTTCCATTGGCAGACCAGGTTAACTGGGGATTGGTGGCCTGGCCAATGAGGGCAGCAATTTCGATGGTATCGCCTTCGCAATAGCCGGAAGCCGGGCCCGAAATGGTGACTTGTGGTTTGGGGGCATTGCCTACAGCTGCCCGCACGGGCACCCGTACACTTTGGCATTGGGTACGGATTTCCCAATCATAGAAATAGTAGTAATAGTCCAGATTTCCGGCACTGTTGCCTGTAATTTCCAATATTCCCGGACTTGAATAGGGGTAAGATGCACCGGAAGAATTCCGGAACAGGTTGTTGGAGTTTCCACCATTCAGTCCCAATTGCCAGCCTTCTCCGGCAGGAACCTGAAAGTCAAGAACTACCCTGTGACTACCGGCCGGGATGTTGACGACTTTGTTTCGGACCACTTGTCCATTGCTGTTGCGAAGCTGGATATTTCGGTTCCCGGTGGTGTTGGCATAAACCTGAACAGAGTTTAAAGTGAAAGGGACTTTGGCATCGAAGATTTGATAGTGATAGGTGTTGGAGGTAAAGAATCCACCGGTCCCTATGGTGTTATCGGTTGCACCGGTATTGGGCGGAGCAACTGTCAGATAACTTTGAGCGAAATAGGTGGTACTTGAAGGAAGGGGTGGGGTGGAAAAAGTTTCTGCTGTATCGAGAGCTATTCCTCCGGCAGGTGTGGAGTACCAGGCTACAGGCAAATCGGAAACGGCGTTCAATACGTGGGTAACTGCTCCGCAGGTGGAGCTGTCGCCAAATACAGTAGGTGGAAAAGCGGCTTGTATCTGGATGTTCTGGGCTACCAGATTGCTATCGGATCCTACGCAGTTGTTTACTTTTAAGCGGATGGCAAAATTGCCAGGCTGGGAATAGGTGTGGGTTGGATTTTTGAGGGTAGAAGTTTGCCCGTCTCCAAAATTCCATAGCCAGGAACTGGCGCTTCCGCTTTTATCCTTTAGCAGGATGGTATTGCTGCAAAGGTTTTCTTTTACTACTTCGAATTGAGCCTGTGGTGCAAGAGGTTGAAGACTAAGGTTCCTGACGGTGGCCAGTCCGGCGCCCACCTGGACACCAGGAAGGACGAGGGTCTGATATCCGGGAGCTGAAACTTCAAGCACATAAGTTCCGGGGAAAATAGGCCGGTGGTAGTTCCCCAGCTGGCGGCCTGAATAAACATGCGTACTGTCCTTGTCGTGACCTGGTATCCGGATTCTGGCCCGGACAGGTTTTCCTGTACAAAGATCCCTGACCGTTCCCCTGATGCCACGAAGGCTGGCCTCCATAAAAGCGATCAGGGATTCGCGGTAATAATTCCAATGGTTGTTGATCTGGGACTCGGGCAGGAGTTTGGTATCGGTCAGTTCAACGGTCATTTCCCGGCAATTGTTGAACCAGTTCATATAATCCTGCCGGCCTCCATTAACCTCGTACCAGTCAAAACCCTGAACCACGCCAGGGAGATTCGGATAACCAAAGTTCTCATTGAGGAGTCCGGGAGGCGCCTGGCTTCTGGCCGAATCGGCGAATTTTACACATTCTTCTACCCACCAGTTTTCATCGGGATGCCGGCGCTGCCAGGTGTCCCAGGGAAAATTAACCACTTCGGCTCCGCCGTGAAAATTGGCGGCCATCACAAAATCCATGGTGTCGCCAAACTGCATGAAAATCCGGGTTTCCGGTTGATATGCTTCACCATCTGGATGGGGACCTTCTTCCGGATCAGGAAAATTGCGGTTCAGATCAACATTGGCCGCATTGAACCGGGATGCGTTGCCCACGGTGTTGTTGCCGCCACGGTAAGTCCCATCCGGGTTGGCCAGGGGATTGATCCAGATTTCGCTTTGGGAAATGAGGGCATTTAGTCGGGGATTGGTGCTATAACCATTCAGGAGCTCATCGATGAGTTTGAGCATAAGGGGATATCCTGCTGTTTCGTCCCCGTGCATGGTAGAGGTGTAAAAGAACCGGGGTTCGCTTTCACGACGATTCAGGCTGTCGGTGATCCGAATGGCCAGTATTTTTCGTCCACTTGGCAAGGTTCCCAGCGGGACCAGCTGGCATATATCCGGGAACTGGGCCTGAAAGTCGGCCATTATCTGCTCGTACTGGCTGTATGTGGGGTAGGTATCGAATGCCTGTGTTGAGGCACCGGCTTTTTTCTTTTCCTTCTTTTTAAGCCGCTGATATTCCTGTGCGGGTGTCTCTAAAATGGTAAACCGGGAATAGCCCAATTCGAAAAAACGAAGCAACCCCCTTTTGTTGGCAAAGGCCCAGACAGTATCCCCATGCACATGGTCGATGGAGATGGCCCGGGTTAATACTTTGATGTCTTTTTTATCTGACAACAGAAAACGGAAATGCAGTTCACCCCGGTCTTTAAACAGGCGGTCGGCCTGACGGATTTGTTTTTTGGTTTGTGCCAAAGCATCAAATACCAAAGACAGGCAAACCAGAAAAAGAGTGAACGAAGTTCTAAATTGCGGAGAGAAGAACCGAAACAAATTCATGCCAGATGGTGGTGTATGGAAATCAGGAAAATGAATTTTTCCCGATTGGGCAGCAATTTGCACCATCTAAGCCAAAATTCCCAATGAAAATTATGTTCGAAAGGATGACTTTTCACAATGGAACCAACCCCTGGTTGGGAAATGTTATTTTGGATGAGTTGTTTGGAAAACGCTGGGATGCAATTCCTTTTTTTGCTGGCCAAAACCTTTCTGCTTTAAACGAGGTGTTTAAAAATAAGCAAGGGGTTTTGTCTGACAAAGGGCCTGAAAGATTATTTCCTTTTCTCATGCCCGAAAAACATGGGGCATTGATTTGAAGCATTTTCTCAATAAACCCTGGCACTAAGAAAATACGAACAGGGGTTTTTCTTTCCCGGTTACTTTTTTCAGTAGGGACCGATGAAACACGGTAATAAAAATTGTGGAAAAGGAATTTTTTTTTACTTTTCCGGTTCAGAGATAAATTTAAAATCGGTAGTTCCAAGCTGCTGGTTTTCAACCAAGTAACCAAAATTTAAAACACGTATGAAGCATTTTTCCAATGCCTTCTGTCAGATCATTGTATTCGGTCTGTTTTTCTGTTTTCAAGCTCAGGCACAAAATCTGGTCACCTATGCAGGTAATTCCGGAAAAGAAAGGTTTACCGATGTCGTGGAGTTGTCCAATGGAAAAGTTTTGGTTTCGGGTGAGGCCGAAAACCTCGCCTGGTTGCCGGGTGGTACCCCGATTACGACATTGACTGTCAATCTTGCCCCGGGAATTACCAGCATCAATTCCAACGATTCGAGGGTAGCATTTCTGATGTTGCTCAACAGTACCCAATCCACCATCGAACAGGTGGTGCGCTTTCCTGCCGGGACGGTGGCCAGTGTGAACCGGATCCGCACAACGAATCAGGTTGGATCTGCCACGGGAGATATGTTTATTTCAGGTATGCGGACCACTGCTTCCAACCTGGAAGATGGGTATTACATCGCCCGCCTGAACAACAATTTTGTAGGCGGGGTTCCTACAGCCTGTACCTGGTATTTTCCGGTATCGGCCAAGAACAAAGGGGCAGGACCATCTGCCTACAAGACCATTCAACCCTGGGATTGCGGAAACGATGGATCCGTAGTTTTCGGCACAGGGCTGGATTATGACTGGGACTGGGCCGCCATTCAAAAGCTCGACAACAACGGCAATCTGACCACTGTGGAAAACTGGCCCTATCATACCGATACAGTAGGGATAAATACTGAACAGAATTACAAAGCAGCTTCTGCCTATTCTCCTGGGCCTGCAACTTATTCTTCCATTGTGCTCAAGGCATACCGAAGTGGTTCCCTTCGTTCTTCGGTGAATGGGACCCCTTTCTGGAACGGTTACAACTACAATGGTCTCGACGAAAACAATAATGCCCGTAAAGGGAAGTTTCCGGACGATTTTTTTGCCCCGGAAGCAGATGGCGTTACCCCGGGCGATGGACGTGCTTATGGCCGGCTTACCCAGGGTACCAATTACAACACTTCAACTGTTGGCTACAGGACAAACTTTAAATCGACCCGGCCAACAGCCCGACTTGGAGGAATTGTCATTGACCGCAGAGACAACCACATGTATTTCGGGTACAGCACCCAAACATCTTTCTGGTCTGTAACAAAGGTGAATGGATCCAACTGGGTTCCCGATTTTGAGCCGGTTGTGGTTGCAATGAACAATACCGGTGGATTAAAATGGTGGGCCCGGTTATACAATCAAAGAGACATCTCGTTGCCCGATCAGTACATTGATGCGGTCGACATCGACTATGCGGCAGACCGCCTCGTGGTTTTGGCCAGGCAGCATGGGTTCAGCAGCAACATGTTCTGGAAAGGAAACCAGTTGTTTTTTAACGGAGGGGCCTCC
>JBIPNA010000415.1:0-3113 GCA_044375665.1 Catalimonadaceae bacterium | reverse complement strand
CACCTTGGGTATTTATTGCTTCTTACGGCCCTTGATAAGCTGGACGAAAACGGCAAATCCGGTGCAGCAGTTTTGCTGGAAAAGGCCAGCCGGGCTGGTTTCAAAACTTCAGTCGATGTGGTAAGCGAAAGCTCAGACCGGTTTGCAAAAATTGTCCGACCCAGTCTCCCATTTACCGATTATCTTTTTGTAAATGAGTACGAAGCAGGTCAGATAACCGGATTGGTGTTGGAAGCGGAAGGAAAAATTCAGATGGACCGTTGCAAAGAAGCCATCCGCAGGCTTTTGGAGGGAGGTGTACGGGAATGGGTTTTTCTTCATTTTCCGCAGGGAGCGCTCGCCGGAAATACCACTGGTGAATGGGTGTACCAGCCCGCATTATCGGTGCCATCTGACTTTATCAAAGGTGCCGCAGGAGCAGGCGATGCCTTTGCTTCTGGGGTTTTGTTTGGCATTCATGAGGGCTGGCACATGCAAAAATCGCTCAGCTTGGGCGTATGTTCCGCGGCTGCCAGTCTTTCTCACTCGGGCTGTTCCGATGGATTGGGCACATTGGAAGAAGTGCTGGCTCTGGCAACCCGATTCGGATTTCAACCCTCACTATGAACCAATTACGTTAACCGTCTACATACATGAAACTTTTTGATCTTACCGGAAAAAATGCCCTCATCACGGGTGGTACCCAAGGTCTTGGATTTGATATTGCAAAGGGCCTCGGGGAAGCCGGTGCACGGATTATATTAAATGCCCGAAATCCGCAGAAACTCGAAGAAGGTGTGGCCCGAATGCGCTCCTTTGGAATTCAAACAGAAGGGGCCTTGTTCGATACCACCGATTCGGCTGCCATCGTGCCGGCCATCGAAAAAATTGAAGCTGAAATCGGCCCCATTGACATTCTGGTAAACAATGCAGGGATTATCCGGAGGACGCCGCTCGAAGAAATGGCCGATGCCGATTTTGATCAGGTGCTGGATACAAACCTTTCCGGGGTTTTTAAAGTTTCCAAAGCTGTAATTGCAAAAATGAAACCCCGGAAATCCGGAAAGATTATCAATATGTGCTCTATGATGAGTGAACTGGGCCGACCCAATGTTGGGGCATATGCCGCAAGCAAGGGCGGGTTAAAAATGCTGACCAAGAACATGGCTGCCGAATGGGCGGCGTATAATGTTCAGGTAAATGGCATTGGCCCTGGTTATTACATTACAGAGTTGACCAAACCCCTGGTAGAGGATGAGAAATTCAATTCCTTTATCATCAACCGAACTCCGGCCCGGCGCTGGGGTCTCCCGCATGAACTTGCCGGTGCTGCCGTGTTTTTAGCCTCCAAAGCATCTGATTTTGTCAATGGTCAAGTTATTTATGTAGATGGAGGAATTTTGGCTGTACTTTAACCACTCTTTTTTTACGCTCTTGAAAAGGATTCTTCTGTTTATTCCGCTTTACAGCATTTTTGTTGTATCCTCTTGTTTTTCTCCTTCGGATGAGAATTCCCGAAAGAAAACATTGATGAAAGCTGTGCTGACAACACTCAACACAGAACATTACCAACCAATGGAGTTAAATGACGCCTCTTCTATGCGCATTTTTGGCTCTTATCTGAAAATCCTGGATTTTCAAAAACGCTTCTTTACCCAACAGGATTTCAAAAAATTCCAGGCCTTCGAGAAGCAAATCGACAATGAGATCCAGGAAGAGAAATTCGATTTTTACACCACAGTTTCAGGTACCTACCGCCAGAGATTGGCTTCTGTAACCCGCAATTATGAAGTATGGTTGTCAAAGCCTTTGGATCTGGATGCTCAGGGCTCCATTGAAACGGATGCAGATAAACGCCAATACCCTGCAGATACCCTGGCCATGCTTGCAGAATGGAAGGATTATTTCCGGTATCAGGTCATGAGTTCTGTGGCCATCGATCTGGAAATTCAGGAAAAAGCCAAATCCCGAAAAGACACGGTTGTAAAAATCAAAACCATGGAGGAACTGGAATCCAGTGCCAGGGAAAAAACACTCAAAAACAACAAAGATTTTTTTAAAAGGCTTCTGGAGACCTCCGAAGAGGATCTTTTTGCCGATTATTTAAACGCAATTGCCAGAACCTACGACCCCCATACCGATTACGAAACCCCAAAAGAAAAAGAGAATTTCGATATTGCCTTTACCGGACAGTTTGAAGGTATTGGAGCTACCCTTACGCAAAGGGATGGGTTTATTAAAGTAGCCTCCATTATTCCGGGATCAGCCTCCTGGCGTCAGGGACAATTAAAAGTGGACGATGTTTTCCTGAAAGTGGCCCAGGGAGACGACGATCCTGTAGATGTCGTCAACATGCGGGTAGACGATGCCATAAAGCTCATTCGTGGCAAAAAGGGAACCGTGGTTAAACTTACCGTGCGGAAGCCCGATGGTTCCATCGTTATCATACCCATCATCAGGGATGTTGTAATTCTTGAAGAAACCTATGCAAAATCAGCCATCCTGAGTCACAGCAAGGCAAAAGGAAAGTTCGGGTATATCAATCTTCCTTCTTTTTATGCCGATTTCAGCAATAGCCGGGGAGGGCGGAATTGTTTTGAAGACATGCGTAAAGAGATTCAGAAGCTCAAAGCCGAAGGCATTAAGGAAATCGTTCTCGATTTGCGCAACAATGGTGGAGGTTCCCTTCAGGATGTTGTCAAAATCGGAGGTCTGTTTATCGACCAGGGTCCTGTAGTACAGGTTAAGACAAGAGAGGGAAGTCCCATCGTGTTGGAAGATCCCAATCCAGGCGTAGAGTTCGATGGAAAACTTGTGGTGATGACCAATTTTTTCTCCGCTTCTGCCTCAGAAATCCTGGCAGCCGCCCTTCAGGATTACAAGCGGGCTGTTATTGTGGGAAGCAACCAGACGTATGGCAAAGGTACTGTTCAAAAAATGACCGATCTAAGTCATACGGGATTCTCGATAACAAGTCTTTCGGAAAGGCCAACAGGAACAGTTAAACTCACCACCCAAAAGTTTTACCGCATCAATGGGGGAGCGACCCAACGCAGAGGGGTTCAGCCGGATGTGATCTTACCGGATGTGTATGACAAATTGGAAGTAGGAGAACAAGAACTGGATTATGTGAT
>JBIPNA010000267.1:0-5334 GCA_044375665.1 Catalimonadaceae bacterium | reverse complement strand
ATAGGAAAGGCGTCCACTGAAAATCCGGTACAAATCGGTGGTATCGGAGCAAAAAACAGAGCCACCTGGTTCCTGGGTAATAAAATCTATCCATTGCTGGCCCTCCTGAGGCCAGGTTGAAAATCCTGCTTTTACATATTCAAGGCCGGCGAAATAGGTGGCAAATCCTTCATTCAGCCATATGTCCTGCCAGCTGGCACAAGTCACCATATTCCCAAACCAATGGTGCACCAGCTCATGTGCCTGAAGCCCCAGGTTTGTATTTTGCATAAAGGAAATGGTTTGGTGTTCCATTCCTCCTCCAAATGCAAATTCAGCATGGCCATATTTTTCTTTGGCGAAAGGATAGGGCGAAATCAGAGTGTCAAAATCCTGGATCATACCCACAATGGGCGCCATTCCGGTCTGCCAGGCAGAAAGATTTTCGGGATAACAATAGTTGTCGATAGGAAGAGTATCGCCCGAGGCTAAAACGGCTTTGTATTGAAAATGGGCATAGTTTGTAATGGCAATGGCAATTAAGTAAGTGGTGATGGGATATTTGTGTTTCCAGAAGGATGTCCTGATACCATTTGCTTCAGTTTGCCTGACCAAAAGCCCATTGGAGACGCCCCGGAATGCCGTTGGCGTGTAGATAGTGATTAATACCGAATCTGCTTTATCTGATAATGCCTGTTTACAAGGCCACCAGTCTTTGGCTCCATACGGCTCTGACAAAGTGTATATGATGGGAATTCCGCTGTGGACAGTCCTTGTAAACGAACCAAAAGGAGATGCTACAGGACGGCCCCTGTACCTGATGACAAGGCTGTCGGTTTCCCCGGATTGAAGTGTTTGCGGACTCAGATTGATGGTTAAAGTCCCGGGACCTGAAAACTGGTAGTTTACAGGCTGATTTCTGAACCGCGCTGATTCAATCAACAGATTGTTGGCCATGTCCAGGGTAAATATTTGTACAGGAGCCGATTGAGGCTTAAATACAATGGCCACTTTTCCACGAATGGAATCATTTGCGGGGTTTACCAGCCAATGGCAACGATAATATTGGACATCTATGTTCCGCCCATTCGCAGGGGTTGCCAATTGGGTTTGGGCCAATCCGTGCATATGGGCTTCCTTTTCAGCCAGCTGCAGCAGACTTGATCCATTTTGACCAATAGCCGGAAAGGTAAATTTCCCCATCAGGAAACTGAACAGAACGAGGGTAAAGAAGGGGCCTGGAACAGATATTTTTTTTTGCAACAGCATCATCAAATCAAATTTCGGGATCGGGCAATACACTTTTGAATTCCGGGTAAATATAAGACCGGGACGTGAATCGGCCCTTTTGAATACCAGAATGTGGGTCAATTGTTTTTAACCCAGTAAATGCATTAGAGAATCTACTCCGAACGTAAATGGCTTCAAATCAGGCGCTTCGCCCCCCTTATTCCCGAGACCCGTAGCGCTGCTACGCATCTCGAGGATAAGGGGCTGATTTATTGCCATTTCCGCTCTCGTGACGAATCTCTAATACATTATCTGGGTTTAATGCTTTACTATCTGAATTTTGGTTAGGTGCTTTCAACGGAGTGCAGGACTATCGGTGGACTTAAGACCATCGGCCAAAAAGTTTGAAAGCAAAATATCCTTTTGAATATGAACAGGTTGACGTCTTTCTGTTGATTTATCACTTGAAACTACCTGTACTTGGCTTACCTTTACAGCCCAATCATTTAAAGCCACCAAAAAAATGCAACTGACCTATTACGGCCAATCCTGTTTTCTGGTCAATATCGGCGGATATAAGATTCTGTTCGACCCGTTTATTTCTCCAAATCCACTTGCTTCAGGTATTGACGTTGCTTCTATTGAGGCAGACTATATTTTAATCTCCCACGCACATCAGGACCATATTGCAGATGCGGAATCTATTGCTAAACGTACCGGCGCCACTATTGTGGGCATCTGGGAGGTGGCGACCTGGTTTGAGAACAAAGGTTGCAAAACCCACCCGATGAATATAGGTGGGAAATGGCCTTTCGAGTTCGGAACCGTCATTATGACTGAAGCCATCCATTCAAGTTCCTTCCCCGACGGTTCATATGGAGGGCATTCCGCCGGATTTGTTGTTGATAATGATGAACTAACATTTTACTATGCTGGTGATACTGCTTTGTTTTCTGACATGAAGCTCATTGGGGAATTACACAAGCCACATTTTGCATTTTTTCCGATAGGGGACAATTTCACCATGGGGATTAAGGAAGCCATTATGGCAGCCAGATTCTGTGGTGTCAAAAAGGTAATCGGCATGCATTTTGATACCTTTCCCTATATTCAAATTGATCACGAAGAAGCCATCATGCTTGCCAGTTTCAATGAAATCGATCTTGTTCTTCCGAAAATAGGGGAGACCATAACCCTTTAAATTCAACCCTCTTCATGGGAAAAATCATCGGAATTGCCAACCAGAAAGGAGGGGTTGGAAAAACCACTACCGCCATCAACCTTGCTGCCAGTCTGGCGGCCCTCGATCAGAAAACCCTTTTGGTGGATGCAGATCCTCAGGCAAACTCAACTTCTGGCCTTGGATTCGATCCCAAAGAAATTGAAAACTCGGTGTATGAAGCTATGGTGGATGGTGTTCCAGCTGCCAAAATAATTGTACAGACCGAAATCAAGTCACTTTTTCTCATGCCCAGCCACATTGATCTGGTTGGTGCAGAGGTCGAGATGATTAATCTGGAGAAAAGGGAAGAAAAGATGAAAAATGCCCTGGCGTTGATCAAGGACGAGTTTGATTACATCATCATTGACTGTTCTCCTTCTTTGGGGCTTATTACTGTCAATGCTTTAACTGCATCCGATTCAGTCATTATCCCTGTTCAGTGCGAGTTTTTTGCCCTTGAGGGTTTAGGGAAATTACTCAATACGATTAAAATCATTCAGACAAGACTCAATACCAAATTAAGTATTGAAGGAATTTTGCTCACAATGTATGATAGCCGTCTCAGGCTTTCAAATCAGGTTGTGGAAGAAGTAAGGCAGCATTTCCAGAATATGGTGTTTTCCACCATTATCCCCCGAAACATTAAACTCAGCGAATCGCCAAGCTATGGCGTGCCTGCCATCTTGCACGATGCAGAAAGCAAAGGGTCGATCAGCTACCTTAATCTGGCCAGGGAAATAATTGATAAGAACAAAGCCTGAAAACCAGGAAGATTTTGCTAAAACAGGATTAGAATTTAGGTTTGTTCCCCCATTTTGGTTTTGGTCTGATTTTGCGTCAGAGCAGAATCGTTGAAAATGATTTGGATGATTTTGGTTTTGATTGAAGCGCATGGAAACATCAAAGAAAAGAACAGGTTTAGGAAAGGGTTTGCAAGCCCTGTTAAGCGACACCGGCAGGTCAGGGGATAATCAATCTCAGGAAAACATCCTTTCTTCTGTTGTTCCCCGGTCTTCTTCCGGAGTTGATCTGATTAGTATCAGCCAGATTGAAACCAATCCTTATCAGCCCCGAACCCATTTCGATCAGGAAGCACTTAAAGAACTGGCCGACAGCATCCGGATTCAAGGTATTATCCAGCCCATTACGGTAAGACAACTCTCTTCAGATCAGTACCAATTGATTTCAGGGGAAAGGAGGCTTCAGGCTTCCCGCCTGGCAGGACTTGAACAGGTTCCGGCATATGTCCGCAAAGCCAACGACCAGCAAATGCTGGAAATGGCGTTGATCGAAAATATCCAGAGAGAAAACCTGAATGCTTTGGAAATCGCTTTGTCTTACCAGCGTTTGCTGGCAGAATGTCAGCTCAAACAGGAAGAACTTGGCGATAGGGTAGGGAAGAAGCGAGCTACTGTAAACAACTACCTTCGCCTGCTTAAACTTCCACCTGAAATCCAGGCAGGCATCCGCGATGGCGAAATCAGTATGGGTCATGCCAGAGCCCTTGTAAATGTAGAACATATTGAAGATCAGCTCTTTCTGTTTAACAAAATTGTGCGGGAGCAATGGTCGGTCCGACAAGTGGAAGAAGCAGTTAGAAAGCTGGCAGAAGGGAAAACCCAGATACCAGCTTCTAAAAAAGAAACTCCGGCAGCCCTTGACCATCTGCGACAACAATTGAGCTCCCATTTTGGATCAAGAGTGCATATCAAAGCGGGGAAAGATGAAAAAGGGGAGATCCGTATTCCATTTGTTTCAACCGAAGATCTCAACAGAATTCTGGAACTACTTCGACTTTAACACAGAGTTTGGATCAGCCTATCTAACAAGCATTAACTACTTTAATCAGTTGCTTTGCCGCCGTAACTTCTTTAACCGTAGCGTTGCTCCGCTTTTCGAATTTAAGGTCCTTGTTTTTGTCATCCCCGGGTCCCGATACCGGATCTCAAAGCACAATCCGGGGTTACTGCGGTTTCTTTTTTTGTTCTTGTTTACCCTGGTCTGCAGGGAAGGTTTATCCCAGAGTGCAGTAACCGACAGTTCTGGAAAGGTCCAACAAGATACCAGCAAAATCAGGAAGTGGGTTCCCGATCCGAAAAGGGCAACACTTTTATCTGTGGTCTTTCCTGGGGCCGGGCAAATTTACAATAAGAAATACTGGAAGCTTCCCATTCTATATGGAGGAGCAGCAGCCCTTGGGTATTTTATCAATCTAAACCATCAGGAATACCTCAAAACAAGAGACAGTTATCTTCAGGTGAAAGCAGGCCAGCCAGATATTTACAGAGGCGCTTATTCAGCAGAACAATTGGCGCAGTTGCGTGAATATTGGCGACGTAATCGTGATCTGCTGATCATTGTCTCTGGTTTTGTATACCTGCTCAATGTTGCAGATGCCGCTGTCGATGCCCACCTCAGCTCTTTTGATGTGAGCGATGATCTCAGCCTTCGATGGCAACCAGATCTTTACAGGTTGGGAAACCAGCCTGTTTTCGGATTGAAACTGGCCCTGGCCTTTCAGAAAAATTCCAAACCTATGATCCCATGAAAAAAACACATCTTCGGATTTTACTCATTGGTTACGGTAAAATGGGCCGTACCATTGAAACACTGGCCAAAGAACGTGGTCATGAAGTGGTTGGCGCCATCAGCGACAGGCAAATGGACCTTAGCCATATCTGCAAAGCTTACCAGCCCAACATTGCTTTTGAGTTTACCTCGCCATCTTCGGCACCGGGAAACCTGAAGTTGTTGCTTGAGGCAGGTATTCCAATTGTTTGTGGCTCAACAGGCTGGCTTGATAACTGGAAAGAAGTTGAAGCCCTGGTACATTCCGCAGGCGGGAGTCTATTTTATGCATCCAATTACTCCCTGGGAATGAATCTGATGTTTAAGTGGGCGGA
>JBIPNA010000265.1:0-5344 GCA_044375665.1 Catalimonadaceae bacterium | reverse complement strand
ACCGCCTGCATCATCATAACCAGACATTGACCACAAATCCTGTTTAAAGTAAACTGCCAGCGAATCCGATGTCAGTTCCTGGATGGAGTCGCCCGTGGTAGGGGGTGCCTGATTGAGCAAACCCTGGGCTCTATATTTGATAAAATCAGAGTTCTCACCAAAAAAGATCGGGATATTGTTGTTGGCAATATCGGCCAGAGACCGGCCTTTTCCCGGGGCAGCAAATATCTGAATCCGGGCAACACCAATCCTGCGCATCACCTTTTCTTCAAGCAGGGCTTTTTTGTCTTGCCCGTTTACATTGCCCAAAATGGCAACCATCAAAACTACGAAAGAGATAAATTTCATGTGCATAGGATCGAACGGAAGGCTTTTGCAAAGAATAGGAATTACAGGCTTTTTCGCAACCCGGTTTTCAAAAAAGAAAGATTTGTTAATACGCTAATGGAAATACCAAAGGCCGTTGATCTTGTTTTATCCAAAAAGCAGGTAGTCAAGACCCCATAATCCTTCTGATGGGAATTATTTCGGCTATTCAATTCCAAACCAAAAATGAAAATCAAGGTTTTGTAAGATATTTGACCTGTCTTAACTACCAAACAATATGGAAGAAACCATCCGGAATCGGGTTGCAGAAAGTCCCCTTCTTCAAATTGACATGGAAGAATGGTACGATCACAGTCCACGCCGGTCCTTTGATCTTGCTGATTTTCTTTTTCAGGGCCTGATCCTCAAAGAACTTGACTTTCGTCAGGCCATGAAAAACTACGATTGGGAATCCATTCGAGGGACCGTATTGTCTGTGTATTGCAGTGCCGATGCCATTGTTCCCCATTGGGCCTTTATGCTTGTGGCCACATATGCCAGTCCCATTGCTGGTGCAGTTTTGTTTTGCACACCCGATCGGGCGGATGAACTCCTGTTTGACCGAAAAATTCAATCACTTTCATTGACAGAATACCTGGGAAAAAAAGTCATTGTAAAAGGTTGCAGCAAGTTTCCGGTACCCGTTTCGGCTTACCTGGCCCTTAGCGACCGACTCATACCTGTGGTGCAAAGCCTGATGTTTGGAGAACCTTGCAGCAATGTTCCGCTCTACAAAAAGAAACAGCCGGCATCTTCTCAAGTCCCTGCCGCATGAAAAAAATGTATCCCTTTCTGGAGGCCCTGGCTGCCAACAACAACCGGCCCTGGTTTGAAGAAAACAAAGCCTGGTATGAAGAAGCACGAAAAGAAGCAGAAAATATCCTGGGAAACTGCATTTCAGAGATAGGCAAGTTTGAGGATTTGGGCTTACTGAAGCCAAAAGAAACCATGTACCGCATTTACAGGGATGTCCGCTTTTCAAAAAATAAGGATCCCTACAAGCGCAATTTTTCCGGTCTCATTTCCCGGGATGGCCGCAAGCAAAACTCTGTTTACGGATATTATGTCCATTTTGAATCGGGGAACAATTTTATGGCAGCTGGTTTATACGAACCAAAACCAGAACAACTTTCCCAGATCAGGCAGGAGATAGACTACAACAGCCAACAATTTAAATTGATTGTACAGGAAGCCGACTTTGTAAAAACATTTGGAGGTGTTCAGGGAAACCAGCTGAAAACGGCCCCAAAAGGGTATCCCAAAGACCATCCGGATATTGAATGGCTTCGGTTTACCCAGTATTATTGTTCCTGCCCATTTAGCAATGAGGAAGTCCTTTCTTCCGGTTTTCCCCAAATGCTGGCAGACCGATGCAAAAAACTGCGGCCGTTTCTTGAATTTCTAAGCAGATCTCTTGGGCAAGATTGATATGAAAAGTGCCGGGTTCTTTTTTATTGTCCTTTTTCTTTGGTGTTTCGGCACCCTGAAGGCGCAGTTCACACAGCCACTTCCGATTCCCGATACCCTTTCGGGACCCATTTTCAGTTTGAATTTTGCCGAAGGTCAGAAGAACCTCTTGCCGGGTTCTCCAACAAACACATACGCTTACAATGGCGCCGGTTTTCTGGGACCAACCCTGATTATCAAAAGAGGAATGGCCATTGAGGCCACTGTGACCAATCAAACTACCGATACGACAACCTTACATTGGCATGGACTTCATGTTCCTGCCCATGCAGATGGCGGGCCCCACTCCCCCATCCTGCCAGCCCAGGTGTGGGAACCACATTTTAACTGTCTCGACAGGGCCGGTACCTACTGGTACCATCCTCATTTTCATGGAAAAACTGGCAAGCAAACCCTTAAGGGTGGTGCAGGTCTGATTCTGGTCAGAGATGCAGAAGAAGGCTTGTTGCCTCTCCCAAGAACTTATGGCAAGGATGATTTCCCAATGATTCTTCAAAGCCTGGAGTTCGGGCCGGACAACCAAATCCTTCCGCTTGGACTCCGGGACAGCATTGTCCTGGTAAACGGCCAAACCAATCCATATGCCGATGTGCCTGCCCAATGGGTGAGGTTTCGGGTCCTCAATGCCTCGAATGCCCGCAATTTCTGGCTTGGCTTTCAAGACAACCGGACCTTTTCTCTGATTGGTACCGATGGCGGGCTCCTTGGCAGACCTGTAGCGGTAACAAGAATCAAACTGGCGCCCGGTGAGCGGGCTGAGTGTATGGTAAATTTTACAGGCCTGTCGGGACAAACACTGTATTGGAAAAGCTTCGGATCTGAAATTCCTGTCGGAACCCAGGGCGGTCCTTTGGGACCCATGCCCATCGGAAGTCCTTCCATGGAAAGCCCACTGAACGGAACAGATTTTCAGGTGCTTCAACTTCGGGTGGGCCCGGCCATTCCCGGCAACAATACCACCCTGCCAGACTCTTTGGTGATCCAAAGACGGCTGAGGGAGCAGGATGCCGATGGCGAAAGAACAGTTGTGTTTTCATCTGCCGTACCTGGCTCTCCTTTGGGACCATTTTTGGTGAATGACAGTTCATTTTCAATGGAAAGGATTGATTTCAGAATTCCCATAAACCGGACAGAAATCTGGACCATACACAACCAGACTGTAGTAGCTCACCCTTTCCACCTGCATGGCTTTACTTTTTACATTCTGGATCGGTATGGAAGTCCTGTGGGACCGGAAGAAGCAGGCAGAAAAGACATGGTCCAGCTAAGTCCAAACGAATTGGTCCGAATTGTGGTCCGGTTTACGGATTTTGCCGACAGCACCATGCCCTATATGTTCCATTGTCATATTCTGACCCATGAAGACGAAGGTATGATGGGCCAGTTTTTAGTTACCCAGGGAACAGTCGGGCTTCGGTCGAAAGAACAAAATCAGAATTTCACGATAAGAAATCCCATCGCCGACAAGCTCTTTGTTTCAGGGGAAAAAGACCAAAAATACCGCATCGGCACCCTTCAGGGCCAGATATTGTATGAAGGCATTGTGCCTGAAGAAGGTCTGCCTGTGGCAAACTGGCCGGGAGGGATGCTTTGGATACAAAATTCAAACGGCCAAACCAGGTTGGGCATCCGGAAACCTTAAGTTTCTGATTTTCATCAGACAAGATACGATTTCCGGTTTTTTTTCTCAAGTTCGCTTGACACCAGATTCGTACCACCATGCTGCTTTATGGACTTTTATTTTTGCTGCCATTTGCTTTGGTTCCATTGTTTTGTGCCTGGATCTATCAGCGTAAAAAATGGATCAATGGTTGGCAATGTTATGGGCTCAATGTTTTGCTTACAGCCCTTTTACCCTTTGCCTGGAATCTATTCCAGGATCCGGTGGCCGTTTCGAACGACATTCCCTTGTTTTCAACAGCTTCCATTTTCCAGTTGGGCAACCTGGTGTTCGGAATCCCGACCGGCCTCCTCAACCAATTGTTTATGAACTTCCTGTTGGAACTGCCTTCAAACCCTGAACCTGAAGTCCGTTCGAACCAGGAGTGACCCGAAAACCCGGTTAAAGTATTTCAGCAACCCTTCCCCTACCTTCCCCTTCTCCCATCAGGGCTCCAATACCCATATCCGGACTTCTTTCGCCGGCACAGAAATGTCTTGCATCTGACCGCCTTTAAGTGCGGGACCACGAACACCTTCAAGCCGGACCTCCTGCCCATTTGCCACCAGCTTCCATTTCCCTTTGGGAGTCTGAATTCCGGAGAACTGGCTGGTTTCAGTTCCTGTATTCATCAAAACCAAAATCCTGCCATCAACGATATAACCCAAAAGATTTCTGTTGGCTGGTTCAATGAACTGGTAATGGCCGGAAGGCAAAATATCTTTCCGGAAAGCACTACCCCATAGCGATCTGCGCAAGGCAATCAGGCCTTTCCAATAGGACAGCATATTCGCATAGTCACAATTTGAACCCTGGTCGCCTTTGCCTTTTCCCAAATTTTCCCAGACAAACTGATTGGCAGTCCGGGTGTTGTAGGTATCTCGTTTGCCATGATAGTGCAAATCGCCGGAAAGTGCCGTTTTCTTTACCACTTCTTTTAAGGGAGCCACGCCCTTAGACCGCATAAATTCTGTTCCGCCATGCATGACCACGGGTCCGGCTGACGTAAAAAGAAGTGTAGCAGCCAGTTTAAAGGCTTTTTCATCTACACCAAAACGACCATCCCAATTGGTTTCGGCAAATTGGTCTGCCAAAGCCCAGTTGTCGTGGATATCGAGGTATTTGATCCCTGATAACGGACCTTTGGAATCAGGGAATGAGGCACTTAATCCCCTTTTGGCATTTTCCCGCTCTGCATTGTTACCTCCAGCAAAACCCCGGTCTTTGGCTTTATCGGTCGGGTTGGAAACGGGCCCTTTGAAGGCATTGCGGGCATCATCGTCAAAATAACAAATAGGCGCATCGGCCTTATACCAGTCCCAATCCGGATTATCCTCATAGTCCGGATCATTGGAAGCTATCCAGGGTTCCCCGTAAATCAGCACATCGGGACCCAAAGCCTGCCGCACCATTTTCAAGGTTTGCTGGTCCGTTTGTCCGGCCAGATCAATCCTGAAGCCATCTACCCCAAATTCTTCCTTGAAATGCCGGAACTGATCCACAATCCAACGCTGCACCATGGGCCGATTTTCCGATTTGGTTTCATTGCCATACTCTCCGATAAGGTTCAGATTGCGGTTCCGGTAATAATACTGCTGATCGATTCCATTGAAATGAAACAGGTAATCCCGCTCCAGCATACTGGAAAGAGTGTGGTTGAATACAAAATCAACAATTACAGCAATGCCTTTGTTGTGAAAAGCCTGCACCAGGTCCCTGAATTGTTCCCGCTGGGCACCATGCTCTGAACCTGCTTCACGGTAATGCGATTCAATGGTGAAGGCATGGCTGGTCATGTAGCCCCAGTTGTAATCTTTCAGGTTAACCCCCTGTTCTTTCATATAGGGGTCG
>JBIPNA010000264.1:0-5349 GCA_044375665.1 Catalimonadaceae bacterium | reverse complement strand
GTGCGGGAGGCCATCCTGAATCCAGGGCGACGCCCCAGATCTTCAGAGGTAATAAGGCAATAAGAACTGCCAGAAAGAAACAGGGTCTTAATAAATTGGTCAAAGTTTTGGTCATAAGGTCAAGGGTTAAAAAAGCTGTCAGGAAAGACAACCTTCAAAAATAGGCAAAGCAACCGGAGCTGGAAACTCTGGTTTTATTTGGGGTTACGTATGTCAGGAAAATAGCATTATCCAGGCACTTCCTGCAGCGTACCCAAGCATTGCCAGCAGGCTGATTTTTCTTGCGTACCACATGAAGCTGATTTTTTCCATGCCCATTACGGCAACTCCTGCCGCGCTTCCGATGATGAGGATGCTTCCTCCCGTACCTGCCGCATAGGCCAGAAATGTCCAGAAAGGACTGTCCTGAGGCAAGGCCTGAAGATCATACATGCCTATGGCTGCGGCTACCAGGGGGACATTGTCTACGATTGCTGACCCCAAACCGATCAGGAGGACAATAATTTCTTTATCGGATGTCCAGGCATCCAGGGTTTGTGCAAGATTTTTTAGGATATGAAGCGTTTCAAGGGCACTAACAGCCAGCAGTATGCCCAAAAAAAACAAAATGCTTGGGGTATCAATTTTTGACAAAGCATGGCCAGGCGTCAGGCGGCTTCGTTCTTGTTCTCCTTTTTTCCGATGGAGGATCTCAGTAAGGGTCCAGACCAGGCCCAGCACCATTAGGATTCCCATATAAGGCGGAAGGTGGGTTGTGGTTTTAAAGACTGGTACAAGGATAAGACCGCCCAGCCCTGCAGCAAGGACCCAGCCTGCTCCATGGATCAGGATGGGCTGATCTTCCTCTTCCACGAGACTTCCTTCTTTGTTGCGGAGCAAAAATGTGACGACCATCAGTGGGATCAATAAATTCAGAACAGATGGGATAAAGATGGAGGGAATGATGTGCCCTGCCGTAATTTGTCCTCCCACCCAAAGCATCGTGGTGGTTACGTCGCCAATGGGAGACCAGGCACCTCCGGCATTCGCCGCAAGAACAATCAAGGAGATCATATACAATTTCCACTCTTTTTCAGGCACCATTTTACGGACCAAAGAGGTCATTACAATGGCAGTGGTCAGGTTGTCGAGAAGGGCCGACAGGAAAAATGCCAGCCAGCTCAGGATCCACAATAGCACCCTCGGGTTTTTGGCCTGTATCCTGGAAGTTATTTTTTGAAATCCGTAGTGGTTGTCAATGACTTCAACAATGGTCATCGCACCCAACAGGAAAAAAAGAATTTCAGAAATTTCGGAAAGATGATGTGACAAATGGTCTAATACCTCTGAAGTGGCCATTCCGGAACCCGTAGCAATCCAAACCCAGCATAAAATTCCGGTAAGGAGTGCGGAAGCAGTTTTATTCAAGCCCAGGGGGTGCTCGAATACAATGAGGGCATAGCCGGCAATAAATGTAAGTATCAGAATGGTTACCATTCTATCCTTTCCATTGGGCGGGATTTTTCCGCCATTCCTCCAAAGGCAATATGTCTTTTTCAGTGACCAGACCTTTCTGGAGAGCAGTGGCTATAAGGCTCAGGTAATCGGTTAAGGGAAAACATTGAATGCCCGCTTTTTCAAAAGCATCCCAGGCTTCTGGGAAACCATACGTAAAGACGGATACCATGCCCAGGACTTCTGCGCCTGCATCCTGAAGTGCATCTACAGCTTTAAGAGAACTTTTACCTGTGGAGATCAGGTCTTCAACCACCACCATTTTCTGGCCTGGGTGAATCTGGCCTTCAATCAGGTTTTTCAGGCCGTGGCCTTTGGGTTCTGCCCTGACATAGCAAAAAGGGATTCCGATTTCATCTGCTACCAATGCCCCCTGAGGAATTCCTCCTGTGGCCACGCCAGCAATTCCTTCCACAGAAGGAAAGTTGTTTACAATCAGAGAAATCAACTGATTTTTTATGTAGGTTCTGACAGAAGGAAAGGAAAGAGTAACCCTGTTATCGGTGTAAATAGGTGATTTCCAGCCCGAAGCCCAGGTGTAGGGCTCCTGGAGATTCAGTTTCACAGCCTGGCAGTCCAAAAGGAATCCGGCGACGTTGTTGGCAACCTGTTGTTGGAATATTTGCATGTTGTAAGGCCAATGCAGGAATAGGCGGACAAATGTAATTTTTCCTGACCATCCTGAAAACAAGTATCTGAATCAAGATCAGCCCCTTCGGGTAGCGGACTCCATCGTATTTTCCATAAGGGCAGTGATGGTCATCGGGCCGACCCCTCCGGGAACTGGTGTGATTGCTTCACATTTTGGAGCTACTTTTTCAAAATCTACATCCCCAACCAGCCTGAAACCAGATTTTTTTGAGTTATCCTCAACCCGGCTCAGTCCCACATCAATTACAATGGCCCCATTTTTTACCATTTCGGGACCAACAAAACCCGGAGCTCCCAAGGCTGCAATCAAAATATCTGCCTGTGAGGTAATCTGGGCCAGGTTTTTCGTTTTGCTGTGGCATAATGTAACGGTTGCATTTCCCGGATTTGCATTTCGGGACAAAAGAAGACTCATCGGCAGGCCCACAATCTGACTCCGACCGAGTACCACTACATGCTTTCCTTCGGTTTCAATCCCGTAGAATTCCATAAGCCGGATAATGCCCCATGGGGTAGCCGAGGCAAATGCGGGTTTTCCTTTGGCCATTCTACCCAGATTAATGGGATGAAAACCATCTACATCCTTTCCTGGATCGATGCGTTCAATCACACGGTCAACAGAAATATGGTCTGGTAGCGGAAGCTGTACAATAAAACCATCCAGGCCCGGATCTGAATTCAGGCGGTCAATTTCCTGAAGGAGAAGCTCTTCGGAAACGTTTGCTTCAAAGCGAATCAGGCTTGATTGAAAGCCTACTTTTCGGCAAGCTTCCATTTTTGCAGCAACATATGTTTCGCTGGGACCACTATTTCCTACCAGAACTGCGGCCAGGTGGGGCTTTCTGCCTTTTTCCTTTTCAAACCTACTTGCTTTTTCTTGTAAAATAGCCTGATAGTGGGCCGCAGCCGCTTTTCCGTCCAGCAGTTTCATGATGTAAATTTATAGCATCCAGGCAATTCCCGAAACCGCTTAATCCAGTTTTAGAACAGCCATAAAAGCTTCTTGTGGAATTTCTACATTGCCCACCTGACGCATTCGTTTTTTCCCTTTTTTCTGTTTTTCGAGGAGCTTTCTTTTCCGGCTGATGTCTCCGCCATAACATTTGGCCAATACATCTTTACGCATGGCTTTGACCGTTTCGCGGGCAATTATTTTTGCTCCGATGGCTGCCTGTACAGCAATTTCAAACATTTGGCGTGGGATAAGTTCTTTGAGTTTTTCACAAAGTCGTTTTCCCCATTCATAGGCTTTGTCCCTGTGCACAATGGCAGATAAAGCATCCACCTTGTCTCCGTTCAACATAATATCCAGTTTCACCATGTGGCTTTCCCGAAAGCCGATGAGTTCATAATCAAGAGAAGCATACCCTCTTGAAATGGTCTTCAGTTTGTCAAAAAAATCAAAGACGATTTCAGAAAGCGGAAGCTCAAACATCAGTTCTACCCGATCTTGTGTCAGATAAACCTGGTTTTTGATCACGCCTCTTTTGTCCATGCAAAGGCCAATGATTCCTCCTACATAGTCTGCCTTTGTAATGATCTGAGCTTTAATAAATGGTTCTTCTACCCGATCCAGAAAGTTGGGTTCAGGGAGTTCACTCGGCGCATTTACGACCAGCAATTCATTCTTTGAAGTATAGGCCCTGAACTGTACCGAAGGCACAGTTGTGATCACAGTCATGTCAAACTCCCTTTCCAACCTTTCCTGGACAATCTCCATGTGGAGCATTCCCAGAAAGCCACATCTGAACCCGAAGCCCAATGCAGCAGAAGTTTCGGGCTCCCAAACAAGGGAGGCATCATTGAGTTGAAGTTTCTCCATAGAGTTTCGAAGCTCTTCAAACTCAGAGGTTTCTACAGGATAAATACCTGCAAAAACCATTGGTTTTACATCTTCAAATCCTTGTATGGCACTTGCACATGGCCTTTGGACATGGGTTAAAGTATCGCCGACTTTGACTTCTTTGGCATCTTTGATACCAGAAATCAGGTAGCCTACATTTCCGGCAGACATGGTTTGCTGAGCCTCCTGGGTAAGTTTCAGGATTCCAATCTCATCGGCAAAGTATTCTTTACCGGTAGCCATGAATTTTACTCTCTCACCCTTTGAAAGGGATCCGTTGAAAATCCTGAAATATACTTCGATGCCTCTGAAAGAGTTGTAGACTGAGTCGAAGATCAAAGCCTGGAGTGGCCCGTTGGGATCTCCTTTGGGAGCCGGGACCCTTTCAACTACAGCATTTAGAATCTCTTCGATTCCAATTCCGGCTTTGCCGCTGGCATGGATTATTTCTTCTCTTTTGCAGCCCAGAAGATCCACCATTTCGTCTTTGACCTCGTCTGGCATGGCTCCCGGAAGATCCACTTTATTGAGGACAGGGATGATGGTAAGATCATTGCCCATGGCCAGATAAAGATTTGAAATGGTTTGGGCCTCAATGCCCTGACTTGCATCTACGAGGAGCAGAGCGCCCTCACAGGCTGCAATCGATCGGGATACTTCGTAAGAAAAATCGACATGTCCCGGTGTATCAATCAGATTGAAAATATAAGCCTCACCCTTATACATGTAGTTCATCTGGATGGCGTGGCTCTTGATGGTGATTCCACGCTCCCGCTCCAGATCCATGTCGTCCAGCAGTTGAGCCTGCATCTGACGCTTATCGACGGTAGCTGTAAATTCAAGAAGACGATCGGCCAGGGTACTTTTTCCGTGGTCGATGTGGGCAATGATGCAGAAGTTGCGAATGTTTTTCATTTAGTTGAGCCAGAAACAGGATGGCCTTCCAGGTTATTTTTTGGCCACAATGTTTTTGAACCAATCCAGATTGACGTTCGTTTCAGGAGCGTCGTCGGTGTAATAACCGGACCCATATCCATATCCGTAACCATATCCGTAACCATAGGTTTTGAAATTGTCAAGACCATTAAGGATGGTTGCAAGATTCCGGAATCCGTTTACTCGGATAAGTGTGAAGACGTTTTTGAGATAAGCCTTTTTTGAGTATTCAGACCTGATTACATAGATAGGCAGATCGGCTTTCTGCATAATCAGAATTCCATCTGTTACCAGACCAACCGGAGGACTATCGATAATGATAATGTCGTAGTCTTTATGAAGTTCCACGAAAATGTCATTCAACTGGGGCCTCATAATAAGTTCAGAAGGATTCGGAGGAACCGGTCCTGCAGAAATCAGATCAA
>JBIPNA010000263.1:0-5350 GCA_044375665.1 Catalimonadaceae bacterium | reverse complement strand
GGCTGATTATTTGTCGTTTACCAGATCGTTTCTAAGGCTTTCAATTTTGGTGACCAGCTTCTTGAATTCCTCTTCGTGGGTAGTGGTATTCTCAGAATTCAACACATCAAGGCTGGATTTAACATCTGATAGTTTGGTGATCAGTCCTTCGAATTCCTGTTTGTCATCAAAGTCCTTCAGCAAACCAATCAGTTTACCCAAAGAATTGTTCTGGTCAAGCAAGCGCTTCATGATGTCCGGATTCCGCTTGTTTTTCAACATTTGTGTTGCGATGTAACTGCTTTCAATCCAGGCACCTGCAAATGAAAGGTATGCAATGTCAAGTCTGGAAGTCTGCTTCAGCAAAACATCTGATTCCATCGACATGGTTGCCATCAGGGTCACCAGGGAGTCTTTGTTTCCAATGTTTTTTTCAAAACGTGGAACCAGATTGGTAGATTCAAAAATGGGGGTGAGGCTAAGGCCATCCGTCAATGTTTTTACTGCCTTAAAGTAGGAAATGGCTTCCTGGCTCTGGTCATTGAAGGTGCAATACGAAAGGTCAGTTGTGTATATTCCAAGATTGATGGATTTGCTGTAAGGCGACATGTACTTGGAAGCATTGGCAGCTGGATTGGTAATTCCGCTGATGTACTTCAACCCTGCCCTTTGAAAAATTCGGGCTACGTGAATGGGTGAAGGCAAACTCTGGAAGAAATCCTGGGTTTTGGATTCCGTCTCGGCTTCTTTTGCCATCATGGTGGAGTCCGTACCTGTAGAATCCAATCCTGATGATTCTTTTTCGGTGTTTTGGCTACAACCGAAAGCCACACTGAGAATTATCCCGGCCGTGGCCAACCGACTTTTAAAGTTCATGTGTTTCAGATAGAGTTATTAAAAACATTTGTGTGAACCAGGACTGGTAATTCGTTTACCAGCCTTGTCGGGCAAATGTAAAGGCATTTCTTCCCAGGATTGTCAGAAGGCCAAACCATCCCCTTGTTTGGCATGTAATAAATGCGGGGTAAAAAAACCAATTCACCCTTATTCCATCATGATTCAATGCGTTGCTATTCGTATATATGCACCCGGTTTTCTTAGGCCATTACCCCAGCTATGCACTGGTAAGGTCTCTGTATATCAACAACTTAAGCCAGATCAAGAAATTAAAAAACAGCGCATTAATGGCACAAAATACACATCCGCCAATCAGTCAGGAAGAAGAAGATAAAATCAAAAGGGCTTTCCAGAATAAGGATTGGAATGAAATCAAGATTGAAGATTCCTGGGTCATTTTCAGAGTGATGTCTGAGTTTGTCAAAGGCTTCGATACCCTTAGCAAAATTGGTCCATGTGTATCTATTTTTGGCTCAGCCAGGACAGTTGAGACCAACAAATACTACATCATGGCTGAAGAAATCGCTCAAAAGCTGGTCAAGCATGGATATGGTGTCATTACCGGAGGAGGCCCCGGAATTATGGAAGCCGGAAACAAAGGCGCATTTGAAGCAGGAGGAAAATCTGTAGGACTGAACATCGAGCTACCATTCGAGCAATTCAACAACATTTACATCGATAAGGACAAGCTCATCAATTTCGATTATTTCTTTGTCAGGAAGGTCATGTTTATCAAATATGCCCAGGGTTTTGTGGTCATGCCAGGTGGAATGGGAACTCTGGATGAACTATTTGAAGCCCTCACCCTGATTCAAACCAAAAAAATTGGTCGGTTTCCGATTGTTCTGGTTGGAAGCGATTACTGGAAAGGTCTGATGCATTGGATCAGGGAAGTAATGCTGGGTCAGGAAAAAAACATCAATCCGGAAGATCTGGACCTGGTCAATATCGTTGATACACCTGATGAAGCTGTAAAAGTGATAGACGACTTCTATTCTAAATATCTGCTGCAGCCCAACTTTTAAGGAAAACAATGGCCCGACTGTTTTCTGGTTCCTGTGTTTGGTTGCTTGCCTTCAGTTTCTTGGCTGTGTCATGCTCCCGGAAGCCTGATCCCAGAATTGGTCCGGTTTTTCTTCCTGATGTCCTCACATTTGCGGGTGATACCATTCCCCTTTGGGATCCGGAAATCAAAGAGCGGCTCGAAAAGGAACTGATCATCAATCAATACTGGGAGGCCAGTACCATTCAGTGGCTCAGGAAAGCAGGGCGTTGGTATCCGCTCATTGATTCGGTTCTGAAAAAAAACGGTGTCCCGGAAGATCTGAAATATCTGGTTCCCATTGAGAGTGGCTTCGAAAATGTAAGCTCTCACAAAGGAGCTGTCGGGTTTTGGCAAATGATGGAACCTACCGCAAAAGAGTTTGGTCTTCGTATAGACGCTGAAGTGGACGAAAGGCTCCATGTTGAAAAGTCCACCCAAGCCGCTTGTCAGCTACTCAAAAAAGGAAAACAAGCTTTTGGGCGCTGGCCTGAGGCTGCCGTTTCTTACAATATTGGGATTTCGGGCCTGAGGTCAGTACTCGAAAGCCAGTACACGGATTCTTTTTATGATGTCCTGATCAATCCGGAGTCTGGAAGGTATCTGTTTCGAATATTGGCCGCAAAGCTTTTGCTTAGTTTCCCTGAAAAGTATGGCTATGCGCCAATGGAATCTTATCCCAACCCTCTTTCAAAGGACAGTCTCATAAGCAGTTCTATCCCTGATTTACCCCATTGGTGTCGCCAGAATGGGTTTTCATTCAAATGCTTCCGCACTCTAAACCCCTGGATCAGAACCCCATACCTTCATGTTTCCGATTCCATGGGGCCTGTTCAGGTGCGTCTGCCCCTGGATTGTAGGGTTTATACCCGCATTCAGGTGCCAAATTCCGGAAAAGGAGATTCTTCAGGTACTGCAGGTCCGGTTTTTACACATCTGGTGGAAGAAAAGGACATGAAGGCGTATAAATCTTCAACTGCGCCGATTCCCCCTGCCCAGCCAGAGTTTCATGTGGTGGTTTCGGGGGAAAGCCTGAGTCTGATAGCCCAGAAATACAATCTCAGCCTACAGGCTCTCATTTCTCTTAACGCCCGTTTATTGGGACCCAAAAATCAAATCCGGATCGGGCAGTCGCTTCGGATTAAGGCTGAAGAAACGGGTTCCGGATCAAAGCTTCCCTAAAAACTGCATTGTGTTTATCCCATCAGCATAAGCGTCTATGCCTGGGTTCTGGGCTGTCCCAAAGGGCAGGCTTTCCGGAAACTGGGCCTGATAGGAAACGATGCACTGAAGTTCATTTGCATGGTTTCGGGCAATTTCCCTTGCTTCCTCCAGGTTTTGGTAAACTTCAAAATGCAGTACACCCTGAGGAGAAAACAACTCGGGTCGCTCCCGGATCATGAGGATATCATTATCCAGAAAATGGTCGCCATTCATCAGAAAGATTGATTTATGATAAATCGCATTGTTTTGAAACTTGTGGTGGTCGGTCAGATACCGGTATTTCTCAAGTGCCTCAAAAAATGGGTGGAAATCGTATCCCTCCGGCACAAGGATTTTGGTGATGCTTCTGCAACCCATGCCGAAGTATTGCATAACGTCGTCGCAAAGAGGCTCAAGTTCTTCTTTTCGCTCAAAACCATAAACGACCCCCAGAGAGGACCTCGCCCCGCGGACTATTCTTGGTACATGTCGGAAGTAATGATTGAAATGAACTGCTGTATTCCGGCTCCCGGTGGCAATTAAAGCTTCGGCCAGGTTAAGCCGCTCCGTTTTTTGAAAGTAGGAACTGGCATTCGGAAACTGACCCAACAGCACCCCAATCACAAAGTCAGTAAGCACTTCGTCTGAATTTGAAGGTTTGTATAAAGCCACATGACCGGAAACAAAAACGCACATAAGGTCATGAAAACCAACCAGTGGAATGTTGCCAGCCATTACCAGGCCCACTTTTTTCGAAAAGGCAGGCTCGGTCACAGGGTTACTCCAGTTTTCAAGCACATCCTTTCGGAGCCAGGACTGAATTCCGGAAAGTGCTAACCGGACAAATTCCTCTGTAAAATATGCATTACGAATTCCGGCACGGTGAATGGCATCTTCCAAACCAGGCAAAGTCCATAGGTTTTCGCCCAACCAAACCAAAGCTTCAATCCTTTCCTTTTTTTCCATCGACGGCAAAAGTAGGCCTTCCTTTGGGGAAGATGACGTATCTGCTTGCGAAACCGGCATTTTTTCAGGAAGCTTGCACCAATATGAAGTACAGGCTCGAATCAGGAGACAAGGTTCTGGAATTAGAACATTCCGGATCCAGGGTGTTTCAAAACGGGAAGGAAATAGCATTTGAAACTTTCTCCAAAACCGGTGATGAAATGATTTTGACCATCGGAAACCGCCTGATCAGGGTGCAACGGATATCTTCTGGTGGAGAAGGCCAGCCTGCCCGTTACCGGGTGAATGGGAAAACCATTGATATTTCGGTGAAATCAGAAACAGATCTTTTGCTGGAAAAAATGGGTGTTGGCCATGGCGCCGGAAATGCTGCAAGAAAAATCAAGGCGCCAATGCCCGGGCTTATCGTGAAAATTTTGGTGGCTCCGGGAGATCAGGTAGAAAAAGGTCAGGTCTTGTTGAATTTTGAAGCCATGAAAATGGAAAACCAACTCAAGGCTCCCGGACCTGGAATTGTGAAGCAGATAACAGTTATGCCCGGAGATAAAGTAGATAAGGGCCAGCTCCTGGTTGAATTGGAATAATTGTATTTAGCTTACTGGTTTTAGTTTTATCCCAATGGACTGGATCCCTTCCAGACTGTCTTTACGCATATAGTGCTGAACGCGGACCTTGTATTTTCCTGCGACATCCAGTCTGACCTGTCTTAAAAAATAGGAATCCAGAAAAATGCTGGTTGGAGACGAAATACCAATTGGTTTTCCCGATCTGGGTTCAAAAAGAAAAAGATTGTCTTTAGACCGGATCAGGGTATCCTGTCCCGGGCCGATAAGCCAATATTTCAGATATATATTTTCAAAAGAATAGGAAGGCCTGTATTGAACCTGATACAGAAGATCAAATGATTTTCCAGGTTCCTGGATCATAAACGGGAACTCCAGAATTTGGCGGGAACCCCATTTTTCCCTTGGGATAGCCTGAAGGCCAGCCAGTTTTGTTTCTGGCTGGCAGGACATCATCAAAAAGCCCAGGGCCCAGAACAAAACGCAAATTTTTAGTGCGCTGAATCTTAAAAAAAGGTGGTTCATAAAATCAGGATCCTATCCCATAGCACAGACCATAACGGAGGGTGAAAGGGATGGGCAAAATTGAACAAGTTTTTGATAATCCCTGAATATTCAGACAGCCCTTTGTGTGGAGCTGTGGATAGCGATTCCCGTAAATTCTGTTTCCCAAACCTTTTCAATTTAAGTCAGACTCAGG
>JBIPNA010000015.1:0-19771 GCA_044375665.1 Catalimonadaceae bacterium | reverse complement strand
CAACCCTGGGTAAATCAGGTGCTGTTTCCCTGATGGGCAAGGTTTGGTGCATTTCCACGTCGCCAGCATAAATCTTGTCTGCGATGTCTTTAAAAACAGGCACGGCTGCGTCCCCGGCCATCATTCCGGATTTTGGGCTATCGATGATGACGATGGCTGAATATTTGGGTCTGTCGGCCGGGAAGAATCCGGCAAAAGAGGTGTAGTAAGCATTTTGAACCCAGTGTCCCTTTTCAAACTTGTGGGCTGTTCCTGTTTTTCCGGCGATCCGGTACAAAGGATTGGCAATTTTATGTGCTGTCCCTTTCGGATGTTGCACGACAGCCTCCATCATCTCCCTTGCGGCGAGCAGGGTTTCGTCAGAACAAATTTTTTCTCTGATTATCCGGGGTTCAAACTTGCGGGCCAGTTTATCGTTGGCACGCATTTCCCTGACAAGGATAGGTTGAACCATTTTTCCCTGATTGGCGACAGCATTGTAAAAGGCAAGTGTCTGGAGGGGTGTAATTTGTGCCTCGTAGCCGTAAGACATTTTAGCCAGGGCTGCATCATTCCAGTGGCGTTTATCAGATGGGCTTCTGAAGAAGGGTCTTTCCTCACCCCGAATCTGAAAGTTGAGGGGCTCGGCCAATCCAAAATTGGTAATGTACTGAAGGAATTTATCAGGGCGAGCCTTGAAATGCTTGACCACCAGCCTCGAAACCGCAACATTTGAGCTTTTTGCAAAAGCATCTTTTACGGAAAGGCTTCCATAAGAATGGTTTTTTGCCTCTGTAATCTCCTGGCCGGAAACCACCCAGCGTCCACGACCTGTGTGTACCGTATCTGTAAGATGGATTTTCCCATCTTCCAAAAGCGCCATGTAAGAAGCAAGTTTAAAGGTAGAACCCGGGTAATGCCTCAAACCGACTGCATAATTGTATTTCTCTTTATAAGTGGAGTCGCCTTCTACGCCAAGATTTGCAAGGGCTTTGATTTCCCCGGTGGCGACCTCCATGACAATTACGCATCCGAACTCGGCTTTGTATTTCTTTAAAGCTTCTAAAAGTGAGGACTGGGCTACATCCTGAATATTGACATTCAAGGTGGAATAGACATCATATCCATCTACCGGCCTGATTTCTGTTCCATCGAAAATAGGTCGGGAAATACCACCGGCAAGCCGCTGATAGGTGGCCTGGCCATTGGTACCTGAAAGCATCTGGTTAAAACTGGATTCCAGTCCGGCACCGAAATGGTCTTCATTGACAAATCCAACTGTCCGGAAAGCCAACTCCCTGAAGGGCCGGAACCGACGATAAATCTTTTCGAAAATAACGCCACCTTTATTCTTCCCCTCCCGGAAAATAGGCCAGCGCATCATTTCCTGCTGATCCCGGTAGTTCAGGGAATATCCACGGCTTAGATAGACAAATCGCTTTTCCTCTTGCTGGGCATCGAGGAGCATGTTTTTGTAATAGGAAGCGGGATAAGCTTTGAATTTCTTCGACAGCAATAAGGAGAGGGAGTCAATGCCTTTCTTAAAAATCGCCATCTGTTTCTTTCCATTGAGCGCCACCGATGGGTCGAAACCCAACCTGTAGAGCGGAAGGGAAGTCGCCAGCAGGGAACCGTCGTCGGCATAAATATTTCCCCGGGTCGCTTTTATTTCCTTTTTACTGAAGGAATTGAACTTCTTTCTCCAGACCGCCCCATCCACATACTGAATATGTATCACACGGTATCCGATTCCGAGTGCGAAAAGCACACAGAACAGGAACACTGTCCGAACACGCATCAATATGGTTTTTTTGATATTCATGGGGACCAAGCGGTACTACTCCTGAACCGGGATTTTTTGAGGTGGAACAGCACTTTCTTTTAAGCCCAGCTCTCTAACCGACTTGGCAACCTCCGATTGCTTACTCTGGTACATGAGCTCTGCCTTTTGGGTGGTATAATTTACCCGAAGGTCTTCCAGCAGGACTTTGGCTTTGTTTAGTTTTTGAATGGTCCGGTTGCTCTGGTGGCTGATGCCGATGTAGAGAAGGCACAAAAAGAAACCGAAGGCAATGCGGGGGAGCATCCATGCGGGAATCCCATCGCTAAAAAGCGAATCAAATCTAAGACCTCCTTCCAGCCAGGAAAACAGGTTTGGTCCGGTTTTACGGACCTCTGGCTCCAGGGGAGATACAGGAGCTTTGAAGGTATTGGCTGCCATTCCTTATTTATGTTTCAATTTGACGGCCGAACCTGATGCCTGACACATCCGGTCCATATCCGATTTTTTTATAGTCCTTTCCGTTCTGCCACCCTAAACCGAACACTCCGGGCTCTGGGATTCCGTGAAATTTCCTCGGAACCTGCCTCCAGCGGCTTTCGTGTAACTGGCTCAAATGGCCTTAAAATGTTTCCGTACAGGTCTTTATGGAGGATTCCCTCCACATTTCCCGTTTGGATAAAGTGTTTCACCATCCTGTCCTCCAGAGAATGGTAGCTCATCACCACCAAACGTCCTCCGGGTTTCAAAATGCGGACACATTGGTCGAGCAATTTTTCCAGGGCATCCATTTCCTGGTTGACTTCGATCCGCAATGCCTGGAACACCTGCGCCTGGTATTTGAATTCCTTCCCCCTTGGCGCAAATGGACCTATCACTTTCTTTAGTTCTTCTGTGGTGCTTATTTTCTGCCGGGCCCGGGCCTTGACAATCGCCAGGGCTAAGGTTTTGGCATTTCTAAGCTCTCCGTACATGCCCAAAATTTTGTGCAGTTCGGCTTCTGAGTAGTTGTTGACAACATCGGCGGCAGTTAAACCAGCTCTGTTGTCCATCCGCATATCCAGTGGACCTTCCCATCGGGTGCTGAAACCACGACCGGGCTCGTCAATCTGGTGCGACGAAATGCCAAGGTCTGCCAGAAGTCCATCCGCCTGACCGGCCCTGAGCAATTTCAAATAGGCTTCCACATGCTGAAAATTGGCCCTTGTAAAAACCAGATTGGGATGTGCTTCCACCTGGTTTTCTGCATCTGCATCCTGATCAAAGGCATACAGACGACCACTTTCCAAATGTGAGAGAATGGCCTTACTGTGCCCTCCTCCGCCATAAGTGACATCTATATAGATGCCATTGGGTTGAACGTTCAATCCTTCCAACGACTCCTGAAGCATGACCGGTATGTGGTACATGTCATCAACTATTCAGTAGTCGCTGGTTTGGGAGTATCTAACCGAACCCTTGCCAACGGCTGCAGGGCAGCCCTGTTTTCCATTGGCGTCAGGTTGTTTTTATATGCTTCAGCATCCCAGATTTCTATCCGGCCTGCTACCCCTGCCAGAATCACATCAGCTTTAAGGCCGGCGTAATCGATCAGGATTTTATTGAGGGAAAACCGACCCTGACCATCCAGCGTTTCTTCCAGCATCCCAAAAGTGAAATCACGGATGAACTGCTGGCCTTCTTCATCGTACTCCGATATCTGGGCAAAAGACTCAAGCTTCTTTTCCCATTCGGCCATGGTGTACACGGTCAGGCATCTTTTGAAACCCAAAAGGATGACGATTTTTTGTTCGGCAGCATCAGGCAGTCTGACTTTCAGGCGTGAGGGAAGAACGATCCTACCCTTGGGATCCATCTTACACTCGTATGTTCCTGAAAATGTGACCATTTGTTTCGACCTTCAGGCGAAAAGCAGCATACGGCTTCGCCCGGGCCAAAAGTAGAAATGGAAATTGATTTATCTACCATTTTCTACCATTTTTTTCCATTTCAAACCCTTTTGCCCCAAAAATCACGAAAAACACAGTATATTTTTTGGCTGCACTCCAAAAAAAAATTCTGATTAACCTTGACAAGAAGTTCCAAAACACATCATAACCAATACAGAATGAGGGTTTTACATAAGATCTGGCAAAGTAAGAAAGATCTGAGCGGCTTGAACAGAGACGAAGAACCGGACCACGTAAGAACTTCCCGATAACATTCAGGACACGGGATTGAATACCAAAAAACTTACGGAAGCAAAAAGATGAGCTTTTGTTGTGTTGACCTGGTAGAGCAGTGGTAAGCCTTTTTTCAAAAGAGGGCTTTTGAGGGTGATTGTCTTAAAAACCTAACCAAAAGCAAGGGATTGGCTGCCTTCAGATACGCCTCTCTAAGCCGATGATCACGAAGGTGGAAACAAAAAAGCCACTCTTTAAAGGAGTGGCTTAAAGTTGTAAGAATCTTGCTTTTACTTCACTTCTTCGAAGTTCACGTCTGTTACAGGTTCCTGCTGGTTGGCAGATGATCCTGTTTCTCCTTCCTGACTTTGTGCTTGTCCGGCATTTGCGGCATTGTACATTTCACCGGAAGCTGCCTGCCATGCATTGTTGAGTAATTCCATAGCAGCATCAATTCCAGCCAGATCCTGCGCCTGGTGAGCAGTTTTCAACTGTGCAACTGCTGTTTCGATGGCGGATTTGTTGGCTTCGGAAAGTTTCTCTCCATATTCTTTCAACTGGCGCTCGGTCTGAAAAATCAGCGAATCGGCCTGGTTGAGCTTTTCCACCTTTTCCTTTTCAGCCTTATCTGCGGCCTCGTTGGCTTTTGCCTCGTTGCGCATCCGCTCGATTTCAGCCTCAGAAAGGCCGGAAGATGCTTCAATACGGATCTTCTGCTCTTTACCAGTTCCTTTGTCCTTAGCAGAGACATTCAAAATCCCATTGGCATCGATGTCGAAAGTTACCTCAACCTGAGGTACCCCTCTGGGAGCCGGTGGAATACCGTCGAGGTGGAAACGACCCAGGGTCCGGTTGTCTTTTGCCATTGGCCGCTCACCCTGAAGAACATGCAGTTCTACCGAAGGTTGATTGTCAGATGCCGTTGAGAAAACCTCTGACTTCCTTGTAGGAATGGTGGTGTTGCTTTCAATCAGTTTGGTAAATACCCCGCCCATGGTTTCAATTCCAAGCGACAAAGGCGTAACATCAAGCAGAAGTACATCTTTAACTTCACCTGTCAGGACTCCACCCTGAATGGCAGCACCGATGGCAACTACCTCATCCGGGTTAACTCCTTTGGAAGGCTTCTTGCCAAAGAATTTCTCCACTTCTTCTGCGATTCTTGGTATCCGGGTTGAACCACCTACAAGGATTACTTCGTCGATCTGGGAAGTGTTCATGTTGGCATTCTTTAAGGCCCGGCGGCAAGGCTCAAGGGTTCGCTGAATAAGGTCGTCACAAAGCTGCTCAAATTTGGCCCGGGTCAGTTTCCGCACAAGGTGTTTTGGAATACCATTGACAGGCATGATATAAGGCAGGTTGATTTCTGTTTCTGAAGAACTTGACAGTTCGATCTTGGCTTTTTCTGCGGCTTCTTTCAAACGCTGCAAAGCCATTGGATCTTGCTTCAGGTCAATGCCTTCATCGTTTTTGAACTCGACTGCGAGCCATTCAATGATTTTCTGATCAAAATCGTCTCCTCCCAAATGGGTATCCCCATCGGTAGATTTCACTTCAAAAACCCCGTCGCCCAGCTCGAGGATGGAGATATCGAAAGTACCACCGCCCAAATCGAAGACAGCGATTTTCATATCCTTGTGCTTTTTGTCCATCCCATAGGCAAGAGCAGCAGCAGTAGGTTCGTTAATAATCCGTTTTACTTCCAGACCGGCAATAAGTCCGGCTTCTTTGGTGGCCTGGCGCTCTGCGTCGTTGAAATAGGCAGGAACTGTAATAACAGCCTCTGTTACTGTGGTTCCAAGGTAATCTTCAGCCGTTTGTTTCATCTTGGTCAGAATCATTGCCGAGATTTCCTGAGGGCTGTACAACTTGTCTCCAATCCTTACCCTTGGGGTATCGTTGGAGCCGGATTCTACCTTATAAGGCACCATCTTCATTTCCTTCTGGCTTTCGGTGAACGAACGCCCGACGAATCTTTTGATAGAGAAAACAGTGTTTGTTGGATTTGTAATTGCTTGTCGTTTGGCAGGATCACCTACTTTACGTTCACCGTTTCCATTGTCCAGAAAGGCCACAATGGAGGGAGTGGTTCTTCTTCCTTCTGAGTTGGCAATAACAGTTGGCTCATTACCTTCCATTACTGCAACGCAGGAGTTGGTGGTTCCTAAATCGATTCCGATAATTTTTCCCATGATCTGGTTTTACTTAATAGTTTTCTGATGTTGAAGTCCAAAGGCTTATGGCAAGACCTGTGCCAGCAGGGATACAATGTCAAAAAAAACGGATACAATTATTTCTAAAATCCACATACTTTACTCAATATCAGTTGTTTATAAATATTTTCCGGGAATGACGCTGTTGTTGATAAATTATTAAGTACTGCATTTCCGTCAGATGGCTTTCTTTAAGACCAGCAGGATTGTCGTTAAAGCAAAACCTGTTCAGCAACAAGCAATGACAATTTGACAGCCAATCAATTCCATCTATTTGCTGGTAGCAGCAACGGAAATCCGGTTTATTGGCTTTTTTTGCATCCCTGATCATCGTTTAAAAGCAATCATCCCATGGAAAACAAAAAGGAAAGGCAGGAACGCATCCAGTTGGTATATGAAGAAATGGGCAAAGTAGTTGTTGGCCAGCGCTATATGATCAACCGGTTGCTGATCGGACTGCTGACCAACGGACATATTTTGTTGGAGGGTGTTCCCGGCCTGGCCAAAACCCTGACTGTAAACACTCTGGCCAGAGCACTGAACCTGAACTTTCAAAGGATCCAGTTTACACCTGATTTGTTGCCTGCTGATTTGATTGGAACCATGATTTACAATCAGAAAACAGCCTCCTTCGAAGTGAAGAAAGGACCTATTTTCGCTAACCTGGTTTTGGCTGACGAAGTCAACCGGTCTCCGGCCAAGGTTCAAAGCGCTTTATTGGAGTGTATGCAGGAAAAGCAGGTGACCATTGGAGAAACAACATTCCAGCTGGATCGGCCTTTTCTGGTGATGGCCACACAAAATCCGGTTGAGCAGGAAGGAACTTATCCCCTGCCGGAAGCCCAGATGGACCGCTTTATGATGAAAGTTTATGTGGATTACCCTTCCAAGGATGAAGAACTTGAGGTAATGCGCAGGATGTCAGATATGGGTTATTCCGGCAATGTAGAACCGGTCCTCGACAAGGGAATGGCTGCCCGCATGTCCAACGACATCAATGAGGTAAGCATTTCTGAGATTTTGGAGAAATACATCATTGAACTGGTTTTCGCCAGCAGGAAACCCCAGGAATATGGGCTTAAAGAAGAGGGCCATTATATACAATTCGGGGCTTCACCCAGGGCAACCATCAGTCTCCACCGGGCAGCAAGGGCAATGGCCTATTTTCAGGATCGGGACTTTGTGTTGCCCGAGGACATCAAGGATGTGGCGCCTGATATCATGAACCACAGGATCATCCTGAACTATGAAGCAGAGGCAGATGGAGTCAATGCCCGTCAGATTGTAGACAGGATTCTGGCTAAAGTAGCCATCGGGAAATAAGTTTTCCCGGATTCATCCGATTCAATTCTACCTTTGAGGCGGAAATCAATCGCCTTGTCGCGTGGCTTTGGCCATGAGGAAAGTCCGGGCAGCATAGAGCGCCATACTTCCTAACGGGAAGGAGTCCGTCCTGAAAAGGTCCGGGCTACAGAAAGTGCCACAGAAAAGATACCGCCTTGTTTTCTCAGGGTAAGGGTGAAATGGTGGAGTAAGAGCCCACCGGCCTGATGGTGACATCAGGCGCCAGGTAAACCTTATGGGCTGAAAGACCAAATAAGTTCCGAATCCCGGGTGGCTCGTCCGGATCTTCGAAAGAAGTGTCGGAATGGGTAGGTCGATAGAGGGTGGTTGTGAAATCACTCCCAGATAAATGACAGGGCCGGAAGAAATTCCGGACAGAACCCGGCTTACAGATTGGTTTCCACTTGTCTTCCGGACTCCTCCCCAGAAAGGGTTGGAGACCCGGGAGGAAAGTTTTCCCTGAGCCGCAATCCCGCTTCTTTTTCCAGCCAGACCATCTTTCTTACCCAAGTTCTTTGGGTCAAAAGTCAAGGTGGGGCTTCCCCTCCTGTTGTCGGGTCGGGCCCTTCCGTCCAAGTCCTCGTCCGCTCGTTCCTCGCGTCCTGCGGGCTTTACCGTGCGGTCCCTAAGCCGGTCGTTTGAAGCAGTGCCCATACCCGGTACATCCGGAACCCGGGTCATTTCGGATGCCAACTGGTATCGGTTCGATCCTCATCCCAGGTAGCAAAAAACCCCGTCCGGCAAGCCAGACGGGGTTTTCAGACGTTTCGGATCTTTCTCCGAAAAGGAATTTCTATTGTTTTACAAAACGGAGCGACTTCACCGTCTCCTCGGTCTGGACCCGGATCAGGTAAACACCCGAAGGCAATAGACCAACCTCTTTTTCAAACCTTGGATTCAGGCCGCTTTGAACGCCCTCCAGCGAAAGCAGGGCTTTTCCATCCATACCCGTAATTTGAATGCTCATCCGGGATGAACCAGTAGCCATTCCATCCAACAAAATCCGGGCACCTCCTGCAGATGGATTCGGCACAAGGGCAATTTCCGTTTCAGAAACATCCAGTTTCCGGACCTGTGCCACCTGGGACAAGTCAGAACGGCCATTCTCAAAATTAATCCGGATCCTGTAGTAGCTGTCCTGACGCAGTTGCTTGTCGGTGAAGCTGTACGCCATTTCTTCCGCACCCTTCAGACGAGCCTGCTCGGTTCCGATGGCCTGGAAGTTTCTGCCATCCAAAGATTTCTCCACCACATATCCGGTCACTTTTTCTTCGGTGGCCATGGTCCAGTTGAGGAGGCCATTTCCCTTCTCATTCCGGGCAGAGAAACGCATCAGACCAAGTGGCAATGGATTGTTCAGATCGGCGCCGGTAAACTGGGAGAAGCTGTTTACACCATTCCATACCGCAACTCTTGGATTGGAAGATGAAACATCCTGTACAAAATCAATCGGATTCCATGGTGCAGAAATGCTGCTCCGCTTCCAAAGCTGGAGGTTGATCAAGTCCATTCCATTGTCATCCTGAGAAGGCCATGTCAAAGTCAGGTCACGGTCCGGACTTGCAGGTTGAACGGTTGGGGTGATGATCCAATTCCGGAATATGGAGCTGAAACCTGTACAACATGGAGCCTCACCGTTTAAAGCAGTTCCAGATTGACGGGTTACTACCACTGTACCCAAATTGGCACCTGCAGTAAGTTCAACGCCCATGTTACCAAAAGTCTCTGCTGCCACTCCCACATTTCTGGTAGTTGATAATTTTCCACGTACGAAATGCTCTCCACCACCTATAACTTCAGTTATTGTAGCTGTAGCACCTAAAGTAATACTATCAGAAGCAGAAGCCTGAAGAATTTTACCCAACAAAACATTCAATTTCCTTGAAATTACAGGAGTACCTGTACTGTTCACATTGTTGGTGTTGTTGATATCCAGATTTCGGTAAGTACCGTTTCCGCTCATGTTTTGAACAGCCAAACCTTTTAATTCAACTTTGCCAGTTCCAGAACCAATGGTTGTTCCATTGTTAACCACATTTCCTCTGGCTTCCAAAATGAATGCGGTGGCTGCAAAATCTACTGTAGTTGAAGGTGCTATCCACAAACTATCCTCAACAACAGTGGTTTGAGGAATGGTTTTGGTACTTCCGCCTGTATTCCAGAGTAGGTTATAGGTGGTTACCCCTGCGATATAAGTTTCGGGACCAGCACCAGAATAATCAACTTTTCCACCCAAAGTGGCTGTAGTTACACCATCACTGGTGTAATTGTTAAAAACAGGAATCACAGTTCCTCCTGTTCTTAAAGTCTGGCCATTTGTAAAGCCTGCATCTACTCTTAGGGTATTCGAAGCTCCAGTGGCCGTAAGTGTTTGCCCATTCAAATTGAAAACACCTCCAGACACCCTCACTGCAGTTCCCGCAGCTAGGTTTGCATTGATTGCAGTGTTTGCCGTGAGGGTCTTGTTGATGGATTTATTTACAGTTAATAAACAGAAGGTAGTTGCCGTCGGCCCGTTCAAACTGGCATCCAGGTTACCATCGAATGTGGTAAGCCGGCCATTACAATTAAAGGTTCCTCCGTTGTTGTTCCAGTTTCCGGCCACCTGAATATCGCCGCCAGCTGCATTGGAAAGGGTAAGGGTTCCCCGAAGTTGTACACTTCCACCCACAACGGTTGGTGCGGTCATATCTGGTCCGCTCATATCTAAAGTGGAACCAGACTGAATGATCAAAGAATCCGCCATCACGTGAGAAAATCCAGTACCGTTGGGACCGCACTTTAGCGTAGTATTGTTGGTTACCTCCACCTTTTGCAAAGTAGTAGGATCCCATTCTACGTTTCTGTTAAAGGTTCCTCCACCGGAATACATCAGTTTTGAACCTGCTTCATAAATGGGTGCATTGCCGATGCAGAAACTGCCTGCCCGCATTTGGAAGGTTCCGGAAACCCTGCCTCTCAAAGGACCTGAGTTGAAGTTAACCGATCCATTTGGAGCCAACCGGAGATTGTGGAAATTGGTTTGCACCGAGCCGACAACCACGCCTGGAGTAGTACTCAAAAAGTCGATGGTGCTCGTTCCCCTGTTAAAGGTTCCATCGTTGGTGAAATTACCTCCGTTGGTGTACTCAATAGTTCCGGATCCGGCGTTGAATGTTCCATTGATCTGAACATTACCACCTGGAGCAATAATAATTTTATCAGAAGTCAGGTTAAATGTTCTGGATGCATTTACACGGAAAGTATTGGCGGTAATGGTATTCAGAAGATCAACACCTCCTACTGTGGTATTGTCTACCGTTAAAAAGCCAAACTGCAAACCTGAAGCCAGGTTGGCAATGGTCTGGGTGCTGCTGGTTCCGTTAAACCGGACATCCCGGTTGTTGGCTGTTAAAGTTGCTGTAGCTGCTGAGCTCCAGTTGCCGCCTAAAACCAGATCCCCACCAAAAGTGGTGGATTGTGTATAACTTCCGTTTAGGGTAAAGTTACCAGGAACAATCAGGCCAAAGGAAGTTGCACCCTGAGAAACAGACGAACCATTGTCAATTTGCATATTGCCTTGAATGGCACGATTCACACCAGTTCCGTTATCAAGATTTAAAGCTGTATTTCCTGTAACCAATACATTGGCAGGATATCCTGCACCGGAGGTGGACCTCCACTCATTGCTTCTGCCATAAGGTCCCCCAGTGTTGTATTTTAAAGTTGAAGACGGACCATAAATCGGGCCATTGGCGGAAATCACAAATCCCCCCGGAAGAATTTCCAACTCATTGTTAATGGTTGGAACGGTGGAGAAGGTTGTATTGCCATTCAATTGAAGGTTATTGAAGGTGATGGCATTTCCTCCGCTCACAAGGCCAAGACCAGAAAAGGCAATGGTACCTCCTCCAAAATTCCGAACCGCACCAGAACTGTTGATGATAGGTGCATTGTCAGTTAAAGTGATAGTTACCCCTGGAGAAACGGCCACATTGCCTCCTGCCTGAAAATTAATTCCTCCCGGATCGCCCGTCGGGGTTGCTGTACAGGTAATGTTATGCGAAATACATGTTAAGGCATCGGTTGGCGGTACAACACCACCTACCCAGGTACTTCCTGTATTCCAATCGGTTGCAGCAGCCGTTTGGAAGCAACCTACAAGGCCATTGATGTTACCCACTACAAATGGACGGGTGGGATTTAAATTACCAGTAAAAGGTTGAGATGGTGTGGTTTCAGCAAACCAGGGATTAGAACCGCCCAATGGATTCACTGTGCCCTGAAACCTATATCTCGGAGATGGCAAAGCTGCTGCATCCCAGTTTCCAACATATACAGCTTCATCTCTTAAAAAGTTAGTTGCTTCAGAAGTAGTTCTCCAGCCATAAGTGTTAGTAAGTCTGTTTCCACCAGCAACACCTTCGGTCAAACGCCATTCCAGATTCACCATTTGAAGGTTATCGTTAACTGCATTTGTAAAAGCTGGAGCAACAACAACCCGAACATCAATATTATCTGTAGTTCCTGAGGCCGCCTGATTCAGGGTAACCGGACCAAAAACAGTTGTTGAAGGCCCAACAGGACACCAGCGGTCTAAGCCATTATTGGGTACCTGCTGACGGAATACGCCTGTTCCATTGGTTACGATATAGTTGTTTTCATCTCCGGTAGTCATGGCTGCACATCCCGGGGCCAATACCAGACTATGACTGCCTAAGATTAATTTTCCTGAATTGAGCTGAAGCCTGTTATTAACAGTCACTGTGGATGTAGCCCCAAAATTCAGGGTAACATCACCGGTGGTATTGGTAATGGCCAAAAAGGCGAAGGCAGGAACAGTGGTATTTGATCCCTGGATATTTTGAGCAGCAGAACCATTGAAGGTTACCTCTCTGCTGTTCGGGAAAAAGTTGGTTGTTGCTACCCCATTGTTGGTCCAGTTGCCTCCGATAAATATGTCCGAACCTGCTGTTCCTGATCCTGATAGCTGTCCTACCAGATTCAAGTTCCCCAAAACCCGAAGATCTTCAATCATGTTGTTTCCTCCGAAGTCCATATAAATATTGGATCCGCTGGAAATAGTGAGGTTCCCTCCGCAACGGAAAGGGAGGTTAGCATTGCTGGCACCGGTATTTGCAGGATTCAGCGTGGTGTTATTGGTCAACAATACATGATGTGGAAAGCCTTTACCGGAGGTTGCGCTCCACTCGAGGCCACGTCCATACGTTCCGGTTGTGTTGTATTGAAGGGTTGAACCGCTGCTGTAAGCAGGAGCATTTGAATTCACGAAACCACCTCCATTAATTAAAAAGGTTCCTCCAGATTGAATGGTGACAGGCCCTGCACCAAAATTCACTCCTCCAGACGCACTTACAACATAAGGATTGCTGACGCCAGACCAGGTTCCTGTTCCAGGGAAATTGACTGTTCCACCTGTAGCGCCTGTGGCAAAATCACCACCAGTAGCATTGACAGTTCCTCCTGTAGCAATGTTCATGGTATTTCCTGAACCTATCGCCAAAAGACCAGCCGACAAGTTCAAAGTTGTCACCACATGGTTGTTGCTGGTGCAGGTTACCGTATTACTGCCTGAGGTATTGTTGATGGTCAGGCTGGCCATGGTGGTTGGCAAACCGGTTCCGGTGGATTGAACCCCGGTGCTCCGGTTGTAGGTAAAACGGTTGTTGTTGGATGCCCCTGTATACGAACGGGTTCCCACCACTTGTACACTTCCGGAAGCTCCGGACGTAGCGATACCTGCAGAATTGGCCGTAATCAGCGAAGAATTGTTTTGCATCCGGAACGCATCCGCACTGCCGGAGGATCCGCTCAGGACAAATTCCTGGAAATCAATGGTAGCGTTACTGTTAACAAAGAAGGTACTGGTACCAGAAACACCAAGGTTAACGTTGCTTGCCAATTGAAGGGTGTTTGTGGTGGTTCCATTTCCCACGTTCCAGATGAAAGCATTCGCAATGGTGCCTCCGGACTGACTAAAGGTTTGAATGCCGGTTGTTTTCAAAAAGTTCCAGTTCCGGGTTCCGGATGGAGCATTGATGGTTCCATTGTTGGTGAGATTTCCACTTAAATTAAATGTTCCTGTACTGGAAGGAACATTCAATTGAAACGTTCCGCCAAGCTGTGTAAAGTTGCCTGTCACATTCCAGGTAAATACTCCGCTACCTGAGCGGGTGATCAATGTTCCCGCAGCCTGCAAAAGATTTCCACCTATGTTTAAGATACTTGTTCCTCCACCACTTTGAACATCCAACCCTGAAGTTCCCTGAACATCCAGGTTTCCACCGATATTGATGGTGTAACTGGTTCCTGCCCCAAGGATAAAGTCGTTAGCTCCGGTACTGATCAGGGTTAGGTTTCCATTTACAGTTGTCAATGCTCCGCCAGCTCCTGTAGTGCCAGGATCAGCGTCCAGGGTAAAGTGATGGAATGCCTGGCCGAGGCCGGTAGGCAAAGTTGAACCAAGATATTTCAACAGACAGGTGGAACCCACATCCCAGGTAGCGGTAGGGATAACGCTTGCTCCTGCTGCCGTGCCATGCTCATAGGTGCCAGTTGCCCCAATCTGCAAAACACCGGTTGGTAAAATCTGGCCTGTTACCGTTTGTCTGATCAGATTGGTGACAAATAGCCGTGCGCCGGAAGAAATGGTCAATGGGGTAGCTACCAGCAACTGGCCGTCAACCCGCATATCGGCTGTTCCCGGACCATTGGGAAGGGTATAATTTCCACCTGTTGTAATATTGAGCACACCTCCTGTTTTTACTGCCACCTGATCTGCCGAGACAACAGAATTCACATTAACCGTATGGGTATTCCGAATCAAAACACTATCGCTGTTGGCAGCGGTAGGTGGATTAACCGGAGTAACCGGCACTGGGACAAGAAATGCAGGATCTGAGGAAATTTCCCAGGTTCCTGGTGTTGACCAGCTTCCACCTGCAACAGTGCGGTAGTAAACCGGAACATCAATCCGACCCGTAATATCGTATGTGCCGGGACCAGCGGTAGGCATCGTGGCGCCGCCCAAACCGGAAGTGATTGTCAGAACATTGGAACCTGCTGAAGATGACACATATTCAGACCAATCAAACGTGCTGCTATTGAAAGAATTACCTTTCAGAGATCCTTCAGGTCCTACCACAACATCTGTACTCGAATCGTAGGTAAAAGTGGCATTGCTCAACGTATAGGTAGCATTGAAACCGGTAACTGTACATGGCCAGTAGCGGCTGAGATAGCTGGTGGCCAGGGCGAGATCAGGATGAACCCCATCTACAACCCTGAATCCGATGGTCCCGTTGATTCCGGCCGAGGCAATGGAATTAACGGTAACAGGAGAATACTCCGTGGTTCCGGTTGTTTCTCCAACCGGCCAGGTAAATGGCAACCCAACTCCTGTATTCAAAACACTGCGGAACAAACTTCCTGCACCGTTTGTAACCAGCATTTTCGAAGTGGAAAAGGGGCCTCCTGAAATGGTTCCGCCTGAGGCAAGGGTTAAGCTGCTTGCCCCCATTAAAATCAAACCATTGTTGGTGAAATTCAGATTGGAAAGGCTCAGGCTTTTGTCCAGGGTAAGACTGGTTGTCCCTTCCCAGTTCAAGGTATAGTTTGAACCGCTGGCAATACCCGTGTATGAATTCATACCTGTATTGGCTGCTGTTCCTGTGAAGATAAAAGTTACACCTGCAGGAAAGTCCGGCACCCCGGCTGCAAACCCGGAAATATTTCCCGAAACACCTGATGCACTTCCACAGGAAAGGGTTCCTGTCGATCCCATTACAAAATCATTGGCAGCATTGCCGGGAGAAACTGTAAAGGTTCCCGTATTCAAACGGCCATTTACTGTCAGGGTACTCGCGGATGCATTGCTTCCCAGTACAAGGTTGGAATTGAGTTGCAAGGTTGTACCGGATACAACTTCAAAATTTCCAGCTGTCATGACTGCTCCGGAATAATTAAAGGTTTGTGTGGTCCCTCCATTGAAAACAAATCTGGCTGTTGGGGCAAATGTGCCTCCGATTCCGATGGTGCCGGTGCCGGATTTGGTCAGGTTCCCGCCAATATTGAAAACGTTGTTGGCATTGGCCGTTCCGGCTCCCAGATTGATGGCATTTGCAGCAGTACTGGTTACACTGAGGTCTCCGGTAAGGTTGACGATCCCAAGGGCAGTATTTGAGGCTGCGTCCATGGAATAAATTCCGGTGCCTGAAACCGAAATGGTTCCGGTATTGTTGTGGGTTGCGGTAATTCCTGCACCGGCAGTAGAGCTCACAAGGAACAATGATCCGTTGCTGATGCTTGTGTTTCCGCCCACATTCAGATTGGTATTTCCGGCAGAAGTACTGGCATGGAGGCTTCCCCCACCAGTGATGGACAAGTCTCCGTCCACAGTCCAGGTTACCAGCGAGATATTCGGGTTGGCATTAAGTCTTCCTGCACCACTCAAAGTCAGATTTCCATCTACCCCGAAGTTGAAGGCCGAAGAAGGCTGCCAGATGGTGGAGGCTCCACCCACGAACTCCAGGTTATTGTATTGCCGACCCACCACATTGGTTGTGAAGTTGGTCAGGTTCCAGGTAACGGCAGAAGTATTGGAATAGCGAATGGTACTTCCTGTAATGGTTTGAATGCCTGTTCCGGGACTGAATCCCTGGGCAATGTCAATGACTCCTGAAGAAGCCCATGTTCTGGCTCCATTACCTGAATTGTTTAACTGTCCATAGAAAAAGGCTGGAATGGTTTGAGCACCAGCTGAGGTAAAATCAAATATGCTGGCTGCATCTACAACCGGGGTATATGCACTCAACGTGGAAACATCAAACACCCCTCCTACCGAAATGGTGCCGGCCGGAGAACTAAGGTTGGCTGATCCACGGGCATTGCTGATGGTGAGGTTGTTGTAGGTTCCGGCGGTAATGGTTTGCGCTCCGGTTCCTTTGAAATCCACTGTACTGCCTGCCACGGTATAGGTACCTGCTCCCCGGGTAAAGGTTCCGCAAATACCGATGGTACCTGAGTTGGCCAAAACCCTGTCGCCTCCGCTGGCGTCCAGGTTCCCGTAGTCAAAAGCAGGTATAGGCTGACTTGAACCACTGGTCAGATTGAAAGTACTTGTGCAGTTAAACGTAGGTGTAGCGGAACTGCTGTACACCAGGTTTCCGTTGATGGTCAGATCGCTGGCAGCAGACATGGTAAACGTCCCCGTTCCGGTAAGATCAAAATCTGTGATGGAACGACTACCTGTAATATTTAGGGTGTTGGTTCCCGGGACATTTATTATGATGTTGTCTGTAGAAGTCGGGCCAGCCACAGAGGTTCCGGGCGTCCAGTTGGCGGGTGTCGTCCAACTGCTGTTTGCCGAACCATTCCATGTATATGTGGTAATAGCTGTGAGGAAACCATCGTCTTTTCCAATTCCAAAAGTGCCGATGGCAGTAAAGTCGGTTGAACTGCTGACCACAAACGGATCAGATCCTGAACTGGTAGCTCCGTTCTGAGACCAAAGGGTAGTATATAAACCTATACGCAGTGTGGTTCCGGCAGCAAAGTTGGCGTTTTCTTCCCCACCATTGTATTGTCCGGAAACGGCAAGGCTGCTTCCACCTCCAACTGCTTCCGTTACAACCCAATACCTGTTAATAAGCTTGGTGGCATCAAATGGAGCAGGAGATGTAACAGCGTCTAACACCCTCACCCCATACACATCTGCAGTTCCTCCGGTATTGTTGAGGGTCATCGGATTGTAAGATGTGTTTCCTACAGGATAGGTTACGGTACCTGCTCCAACGGTTTGCAACAACTGACCGGTATTGTTTGTAACGATGTAATCAACAGAGGAGGCACCAGAAATGGCAGCAGTTCCCACCATTGTCAGGTTAAACGTTGAAAGGAAGAGTTTTCCGTGAAGGCCTGAAAAGTTCAGAAAAAGAGTTCCGCCTGTTACAATAGAAAGATTGGCAGATAGGGTAACACCTGTGGTTGAATTGAACACAGAGAAGTTATACGCGGAAGTAACCGCATCCCCGGTAACCTGGGTAGTCGTTCCATTGTAGGAAAAGTTTCCACTTGAATTAAGCGTCCGGGTACCGGTGGTGCGTAAAGAACCTGTGGTTAGGCCTGTGGCAATGGTCCAGAATCCATCTGCATTGGCTGTTACCATAATCCCAAAATTGGATTGGACAAAATTCAGACCTGATAAAGTAAAGTTTCCAAAATCAAGATAAGAAGCATTGGTAGAAGTGAAACCGGTAACAGTGGTGGTACTGTTTGGCCCGAAATTTACATTGGAGCCAAGGGCAAGATTGGTGAACGTTCCCGTAGCTCCAACATTAAAAGCAATAATGCCGGAAACTGTAGCAGAAGTTTGGGTAACAGTCTGCAAATGTGGGAGGCCAATATTGGTTCCCTGGGCAACAAAGTTTACAGAAGCCGAGCCTCCTGTTCTGGTAAGTGATCCGGAACCAAGACTTAAATTGCCGAAAACATTGACAATTCCGGTTCCTGCAGAGGCAATTTCAAGGGTTCCACCATTCAGGTTCAAAGCGGTGGTGGTTACACTGGTGGTATTGGTCCCTACGTTGATGGTTCCGGTTCCTGTCGAAGTAGAACCCGTTAGTGTTCCTCCGGACAAAGTCAAAGCCTGGTTATCTGCAATGTTTAGAATGCCTGTTCCCCCAGTACCTCCGGCAACAATTAAGATCCCTGATGACATGGTTAGCCCCGCATTGGCATTCAGAGTAGCAATACCGGTGGTAACTGTATTTAATTGTATGGATGCCCCGTTTTGGGTCAGAAGTCCGTTACAAGTTAAGGTTGTACTTTTTGTAGACCCGGTGAGCCAGATTCCAATGGCTGATGAAGTATTGGTGGTGGTTCCGGCTACTGTGACGGTTAATGCCCCAGCGCCGGTGGCATTGAATGAAATTAAAAATTGTCCTGTTCCGGAAATATCCAGATTCCTCCCAATTGATGCTGAAATTCCGCTGGTTGCATTGGCATTGCCTCTTGACATATTGAAATCCCCGCTCGAAATCAACAAATCCCTGGTAATGGTAAGCGATGAACTTGCCGGTAGCGTGCCTGTAGCAAATGCGGCATATCCACCGTTTACATACATATCTCTTCCTACAGTTAAGGCCAGGGTGGTGGTAGCAGTAAAGCTCAAAAAGTTGGAGCTCCCTCCGGTATTGGTGATCTTTAAATCCCGACCTACTGTGGTAAGCGTTCCGCTCAGACTAAAGGAGGACAACTGCCCCGTGCAATTCCAGGTAAAATCTGAAAAAGATTGTCCCAATCCGGAAGGTGCTGAATTTACTGCACCTGTGATCCGACACTCCGATCCGGCCACCCATGTGGAAGCTGGTACGGTTCCCAGAGCCACATTGTGGTTGTATAATGCGCCATTGCTAAAGGAGATGGTTCCCGCCACAAGCCATGCGGAAGCCGACTGGTTGACGACGGTTCCATCTACGGTCAGGTCTGTACCTGTGCCATTTTGAACTGTCAACATAGATCCGGTTTGAATGGTCAGGGTTCCTCCTGCATCCACAGTAGCCTGGTCAATAGGTACACCACCAAAAGCAGCGAGAGTGGTTACCGTAACATTATGTGTATTTCGAACCACTACGCCAGCCGAATTGCTGTAAATCGGATAAATGCTTGGAGTCACAGGTGCAGGTGTTCCAAATGCCGGGTCAGTAGATGCTTCCCAGGTCAATGGGTTCTCCCAGTTTCCGCTAGCGACAGACCGGAAATAAACCGGGGCATCTACCCTTCCGATAATATCATGGTTGTTGATATTTGTTCCCACTGTTATCGGGGCCGCTCCGGTGGACAAAGTGCCCGATCCGCAGGTACTTCCGGCATCTTCCTGCCATGTTCCAGTACTCCAATTAAAACGATTTACAAGAAACAAGGCATCATTGCCTACAACATCTGATGCCCCGGTAATATAAGTGGCATTAAATGCCAGGTTTAAGCCTGTTGCAGTAGTCAGACCTGTGCCTCCGGTAGTGGTTTCAAAAGTCCGGGTCAGGTAATTGTCAACCGATGGGTCAAAAGGTGCTTTGCTGTCCTTCACCTTAACTGCCAGGAAGGGGCCTGAGGCTGTGGTATAATCCAGATCGGTTATTGTAAACGGCGTATATTCTGCTGTTCCGGTTATATCACCCAATGGAAATGTAAAAGTCAGGTTGGATTGAGGGCCGTTGTTAAAAGTACGGACAAGTCTCCCGTTAAACCGATTGGATGCCCCGATGGTCACAATCATTTTTGATGCACTGAATGGA
>JBIPNA010000262.1:0-5364 GCA_044375665.1 Catalimonadaceae bacterium | reverse complement strand
TGGAAGAGCTCCGCAAACTGGTCGACGACCACGAGCATGCCCCTGGTTATGATAAATTTAAGGTCATTCGCGATGAATGGCGGAAAGTAGGTCCGGTTGGTCCCGAACATGCGCAGAACCTGAATGCTTCCTTCCATTCACTGTTGGATCGTTTTTACAGTCTGAGCGAAATCCACCACAACCTCCGCGATCTGGACCGGAAGAAAAATCTGGATCAGAAACTGGAATTGGTTTCCAAAATTGAAAAGCTTGCCGAAGAGCCGCTCATCTCCAAGGCGATGAAAGATCTGATGGCTTATCAGGATGAGTTCCGGTCTCTGGGACCCGTACCGAAAGACAAGATTGAGGAAATAAAAGAGCGGCTAAAGAAAGCGGTTGATGTTATTTACGAACGCCGCCGGGTGTTCAATGAAGAAAGAAAAGGTCAATTTGCAGAAGAAGTACAGGCCAAGGAAGCCGTGCTCGCCAAAATGGCCGGGTTCGAGAGTTTCGTTGCAACAGGGATAAAAGATTGGCAGAACAAAACAAGGGAAATCCTTGACATTCAGGAAGAATGGAAGAAAGTCCCCAATCGGTTCCGGGAAAAAACCAGTGACCTCAACAAACAGTTCTGGGCCATTTTTAAGAAATTCATGAATGCCAAAAACGATTTCTTCCGGGAACTCGACAAAGGCAAAAAGGATTTGCTTACCGCCAAACAGGCGCTGGTTGATGAGGTGCACAGCCTGAAAGACGGTGAAGATTTTGACGGCATTGCCAACCGCATGAAGCAGTTGCAAAACGAATGGCGCCAGATTGCCCCAGTTTATGGCAAAGAGGGCCAGAAGATATACGACGATTTCAGGGCGGGCATCGACCATTTTTTCAACCGGCTCCGCGATCAGCGTTCCGGGGAAGATAAGATACAGACCGAGAACCTCAGCGCAAAAGCAGCCATTTGCGAAGAAATTGAGAAGCTGGCCGAAACCGGCAAAGGAACCAGGGCCCAGATTGATGCCTGGAAAGAGCAGTTCCGCAATGCGGGATTTGTGCCCATGAAATCGATTCAGAAAATTAATGGCCGGTTCTCCAAAGCATTGCTCACACTGATTGAAAAGTCATCTGAAATTCCGGCCCATGAGAAGGAGAGGGTAAAAGTCAATCTTTTGTCCAGTCGGACCACCTATTCTTCGGAAGGCGTAAAAAGCCTGAAGAACCAGGAAGTGTACATTCAGAAGCGGTTGCAGCAGCTCCGCAAAGATGTCGGCACCCTGGAAGACAATATGGCCATGTTCAAAATGTCGAAAAACGCGATGGCATTGATGGAAGATGTGCAAAAGCGGGCCAATCTGTATAAACTTGAAATCAAGGAACTGGAATCTCAGCTGAAGGAAATCCGTAATTCGGAGTCCTGAGCCTGATTTCTCAACAAACCGACTCCCGAAATCTGAGGCCAATAGCCCTGGGTTTCGGGATTTTTTTTGCCCTTTTGTAAGGCGGGGGATAAAAAGTTTTTTTTGATGGGCGGCCGGGCGGGCCGTGCAGGGGTCCGCTATCGCTTCCGTGCCGCTTAGAAACCGGTCCTTGAGTTTTAACCATGGTTTAAGCGGCACCGGCTCCTCCTTCCCTGCATGGACCTGGCCAGTCGGAGCCGCCCTTTCCGTCCCTGCCGCAGGTTTATGCCTCCTGGCCGGATTTTTTCCCATCCGGTTTACAGATTTTTTTTAGCAACTTTTCCCAGGAGACTCCGGCAGCAAAATTTTCCGGAAAAGGCCCTGGTCAGCCCGGGGACTTTTCAATTATTACAGGTTATTTTTACCCCTTTAAATACTGGATGCATTTCTCCCACCTCCACTGCCATACCCAGTTTTCTTTGCTGGATGGGGCCGCCAACATTGCCGATATGCTCAAAAAAGCTGCCCAGGATGGTCAGCTGGCTTGTGCCATTACCGACCATGGCAATATGTTCGGCGCCTTTCAATTTGTAAACGAGGCCAACAAAGCCGGGGTAAAACCAATCGTAGGTTGCGAGTTTTATGTGGTGGAAGACCGGTTTAAAAAGAAGTTTACCAAACCCGATAAAGACGACCGTTACCACCAGCTGCTTCTGGCCAAAAATGCCGAAGGATACAAAAACCTCTCGAGGCTTTGTTCCCTTGGCTGGATAGAGGGAAAGTATGGGGTTTATCCCCGCATCGATAAAGGGCTGATTGAGCAATACCACGAGGGTCTGGTTGCCACCACTTGCTGCATCGGTGCTTACGTGCCCCAAACCATCCTTCTGAAAGGCGAAGCTGAAGGTGAAAAGGAATTTAAATGGTGGCTGGACCTTTTTGGGGACGATTATTTTATCGAGCTCCAAAGGCACCATATGAAGGAGCAGGACGAGGTAAATGCCGTTTTGCTGAAGTGGAGCAAGAAATACAATGTGCCCATCATTTGTTCAAACGACAGCCATTACACCAATCAGGCCGATTACAATGCACACGATATTCTGCTCTGCATCAATACCGGTGAAAAGCAAACAACGCCCGGCTTCGACGATTTTGTGCACGAGGATGCCATTGTAAAAAACAGGCGGTTCAAATTCCCCAACGACCAGTTTTATTTCAAAACCAGGTCTGAAATGGAAACCGTCTTTTCCGATCTGCCACAGGCCCTGGACAACACCCAGATGGTGGTGGATAAAATTGACAACCTTCAGTTGAAACGGGACATCCTGCTGCCCAACTTCCCCTTACCCGAAGGTTTCACCGATCAATGGGAATATCTCAGGCACATCACCATGGAAGGTGCCAGGAACAGATATGGCGAAATAACCGCTGAAACCCAGGAAAGGCTGGATTTTGAGCTGTTTACCATCAAAACCATGGGCTTTGCCGGGTACTTTCTGATTGTGGCAGATTTTATCCGGGCTGGTCGTAATCTGGGTGTGTTTATTGGTCCGGGCAGGGGTTCTGCCGCAGGTTCAGCAGTGGCCTACTGCATTGGCATTACCAACATTGATCCCATCAAGTACAATCTGCTTTTTGAGCGTTTCCTTAACCCGGACAGAAAGTCGATGCCGGATATTGATACCGATTTCGATGACGATGGCCGGCAAAAAGTATTGGATTACGTTGTCGAAAAATATGGTAAAAACCAGGTGGCGCAGATTGTCACCTATGGAACCATGCAGGCAAAAACATCCATTAAAGATGTGGCCAGGGTTTTAGATCTTCCTTTGGATCAGGCAGTAGGTTTAACCAAACTGGTACCCGATAAACTAGGCCTGAGCCTGAAGCGGACTTTGAATGCCCCGATTGAAGGAGAAAATAGTCTGAAAGAAAAAGAAGAGCTCGACAACGATGCCATTGAGTTGGTCAAACAACTCCGTGATATCCGGGCAAATGCCAGCGATCCGCGGTCTGCGGTTTTGAAAGAGGCCCTCATTCTGGAAGGGTCGGTCCGGAACACCGGTGTCCATGCAGCAGGGGTCATTATTGCACCCTCAGACCTGACGGAACTGATGCCCATTGCTACCGCCAAGGATTCTGAATTCCTGCTTACCCAGTATGAAGGAAAGGTTATTGAAGACGCCGGCGTTATAAAAATGGACTTTCTGGGCTTAAAAACCCTGACCATCATCAAAAATGCCCTTAAGCTGATCCGCAAAAACCATGGCATAGAGATGGATATGGATGAGGTGGATCTGGAAGACCAGAAAACCTATGAACTGTTTCAGCGGGGCGAACTAAACGGGATATTTCAGTTTGAAAGTACCGGCATGCAGAAGTACATGAAGGAACTGAAGCCCAATAAGTTTGAGGATCTGATTGCCATGAATGCCCTTTACCGCCCGGGTCCTTTGGAATACATTCCAAACTTTATCCGAAGGAAACATGGGCAGGAACCCATCAGTTACGATCTGCCGGAGATGGCAGAAATTCTGGAGGAGACCTATGGAATTACGGTTTATCAGGAGCAGGTAATGCTCCTAAGTCAGAAGCTTGCTGATTTTACCAAAGGCGATGCCGATGTTTTGCGGAAGGCCATGGGGAAAAAGGACAAAAAAACCCTGGACAAACTCAAGCCTCAGTTCATTGAAAAGGCATCTGCCAAAGGGCACCCGATTGATAAGCTGGAGAAAATATGGACCGACTGGGAAGCCTTTGCGGCGTATGCTTTTAACAAAAGTCACTCCACCTGCTATGCCTTCGTGGCATTTCAGACTGCCTGGCTTAAAGCACATTATCCGGCCGAATACATGGCAGCCAACTTAACCAATGAAAAAGACAACATCGACAAGGTGAAGTTTTTCATGGAAGAATGTAACCGGATGGGCATTAAGGTATTGGGTCCGGATGTGAATGAATCATTTTCCGATTTTACACCCAATAAAGAGGGCCAGATCAGGTTTGGGCTTGCGGGCGTAAAAGGCGTTGGCGAAGCAGCTGTAGAAGGATTGATCAAAGAAAGGGAAGAGAAGGGGCCGTTTTCCGGAATATGGGATTTTTCAGAGCGTGTCAGTCAGCGGAGCATCAACAAAAAGACACTGGAGTCTCTTGCAGCTGCAGGTGCTTTTGATGGATTTCGTTCGGAGGGAGTGCACAGGGCTTTGTTTTTCGCTGAAGGCGACGACAACCTTTTGGAGAAGATGGTGAAGTATGGGAATGCCAAAATGAGCCAGACCCAGACTGCACAAACCTCACTTTTTGGGAGTCTTGGTTTTACGGAACAGGTATCTGTCCCAAAAATTCCCCAGGTTCCGGAATTTCTCCCCATGGAAGCCCTTCAAAAAGAGCATGAAGTGGTAGGATTTTACATTTCTGGCCATCCGCTGGATCCCTATAAATATGATCTTGATGCTTTTTGCACCACCACATGTGCTGATGTTGAATCGAAAAAAGGTCGTGAGCTTCGGTTTGCCGGAATGGTAACCCAAAGAATTCAGAAGATTGCCAAAAACGGAAATCCCTATTGCCGGTTTACGGTGATGGACTACAGTGGGAGTTTTGAAATAGCCTTGTTTGGAAAGGACTACATCAAGTTTGAATCCTATGGCAGGGAGGGACAATTTATTTTCATAAGGGGCGAGTATCGGCCCAGGTTTGGCAATGAAAATGAATTTATGTTCAATGTGAATGAAATCATTTTGCTGAGTGAGGTTCGGGAAAAGTTCTTGAAAGGCCTTGAGATCCGGGTTCCGATGGAGCGCATTCCGGGACTGAACCTTGATGTTTTGGATTCGGTTTTGAGCCGTTTTCCAGGGAAGCAAAGTCTGCGGTTTCGGTTTGTGGATTCTGCCGATCCTATGGAGGCAGATGCCATTTCACGCAGGCAGGTGGATCCTTCAGATGAGTTTTGTAAGGCAGTAAAAGAGGAAGTAGGGCTGGAGGTGGCCTT
>JBIPNA010000261.1:0-5368 GCA_044375665.1 Catalimonadaceae bacterium | reverse complement strand
ATTATTGCCGTTGTAAACAAATGAAAAAACCTCTGAACCATCCATCCGAAGCTTTTTCAAAAGAAAATCAAAGGTCAGGCCTCCGGGATAAAAAATACTGGGGCTCTTTTCTCCGGAAATCCAGATGTAACCATCCTTGATCTTCATTTCCATAATTGCCTCGCCCGGTGCTACCTGAACAGGAATATTGCCCAGTATCCCGCCTGCGCCATTGATTAGCATGATGGCAATTTTATTCGAGTTGGCCGAAGCATCCCAATACCCAAGCAAAGCATAAAACAGATCGTCTGCTACCTTCTCAATTCCTCCAAAGCCTCCATAATAGCCCGTCCACCGGGTCCAAAGCGTATCCCCATTTTCATTGAATTTCATCAGGATGGCACCATCAATTACATTTGGAAATAACAGCCATTTAGCAGAAGTACCTATACCAAGATAATTCCCATCTGAAAGCTTAACCACATGAGAAAAATTCTCATATGTCGAAAGCGGAATTCGTTTTTCCCAGATCAATTCCTGGCCGCTTCCTGAAAAAGAAGCAAGCCAGAAAATGAAATATGTAATCCAGAACTTATGCATGCCTACTTCATTACCACTAATTTGCGATTACCAAGGGTTTTGCCGTTTTCTGTCAAAGTGTAGCCATACAACCCTGCAGGCAGTTGGCCATGAAAAAACAAAAACCAGGGCCTTCATCCTGCCAAAATAAAGGTTTCTGCCCAATTCATACCCTAAAAGGCATACATTACCTCTGGAACATTGAAAAGGCGTTTAGAATGTCGAAAACCGACTTGAGATTCCGACCCATATACCATCGGAAAAAGAGTCGAATAGAGACACACCTTTGTATTGTATTTTGCAGCTACAAACTCTACAAGGAGCTAGAAAGACATCTCCATCAAGCCCATAGTACAATCTCCCTGGAAAGAGCAATCCAGATTTTAAACTCCGTTTATGAAATTCAAGCCTACCTGCCAGATTCCAAAAAACCAATTTGAAAACTCCAGGTTAAAACCCAGGAGCAAAAAGATATCCTGGACCTGTTCTAAATCCTGTATTGAGATTTTGGGTGTCCCAACAAGGAAAACAGGTTATGTGACGCTTATGTGATGGTTATGTGATAGAAAGCCCCTTCTTCGAAAAAACGCATTGAAAATCAGGGAGTTCTTATGTGATGGTTATGTGATGAAATGCCTGAAAATGAAAAAAACGCTGAATTGAATCCAGCTTATCCTTCCCGAAACCTGGCAGACGGAGGAAGGTTTGGTGCGATCCGACAAACAAGGCCTGAGGACCGAAAGATATGTTCCTTATTGAAAGACAAGTTTACATTTGCCATTTGCAGCGCTAAGCTGAAACGACAACTGAATGAAAAAGGAATCTCTCATTTCGCTTCTTAACGAGCTGGTAAAACAGCCTCATGAAAGTGAGTGGGTTGAGTTTAAGTTGAACTTTCATTCTGCAGAAGAAATAGGGGAGGGAATTTCTGCACTTTCAAACGGAGCCTGTATTCATGGGAGCCGGTTTGGCTACCTTATTTTTGGTGTAGAAGACAAAAGCCAGATCATAAAGGGAACCACTTTCAGGCCTAAATCGCACAAAAAAGGAGGTGAAGATCTGGAGCACTGGATTGCGACCCGGTTAAATCCACGCATTGATTTTCAGATTTATGAATTTGATTGGGATGAGCAAAAACACATTTCCCTCTTTGTAGTCCCTGCTGCAAAAAATCAACCCGTTGAGTTTCTTCACAAGGCTTACATCCGAATAGGTTCTTACACCCGGAAGCTGAATGAGTTTCCAGAAAAACAGGCAAAAATCTGGACAAAGAGAGGGGTGGCCTTCGAAAAGGAAGTCGCCCTTGGGGGATTAGCTGCCTCTGATATAACCCGGCTATTGAGTTCTCAAACGTATTTCGACCTCCTTAAATTACCTTATCCAAAAACAGAAGAGGCGGTTATTCAAAAATTTATTGAAGAAGGCCTTGTCCTTAAAAATGGCTCTTATGCCATTACCAACCTGGGGGCCATCCTGTTTGCCAAGCAATTAAGAGACTTTGAATCGGTTGAGCGAAAGTCGGTCAGGGTTATCGTTTACAAAGGAAAAAATAAGGTTGAAACCATTCGGGAGCAAATCGGAGTTAGGGGTTATGCCGTTGGGTTTGAGGGATTAGTAGAATGGATAAATGGGCAATTGCCCGCTAATGAGGAGATCGGAAGGGCTTTGCGGAACGAAACCCGCATGTATCCGGAAATCGCCATCCGGGAATTGGTTGCGAATGCGCTGATCCATCAGGATCTTTCCGAAAAAGGCTTCCCGATGATCGAAATTTTTGAAGACCGGATTGAATTATCAAATCCGGGGACTCCGCTGGTAACACCTGAACGTTTTATCGATGCTTATTTATCCCGAAACGAAAAATTAGCCGATTTGATGCGAAGGCTAGGTTTTTGTGAAGAAAAAGGCAGTGGGCTGGATAAGGTAATTTTCTACAACGAATTGTATCAACTGCCCCCCATTCAGGTTTCTGTAGTCGAAAAACGAACCAAGGTTGCGATCTTCAGCTACAAAGCGCTCAACGACCTGGATAAGAAAGAAAAAGTAAGAGCGTGTTACCAGCATGCCTCTCTGAAATACGTTTCGAATGAAAAAATGACGAACCAATCTCTGAGAGAACGATTCAAAATTGAGGATCAGAACTACGCCATTGCTTCCAGGATTATAAGGGATACGCTGGAGGAGGGTTTGATAAAAGAAGAGGACCCGGACAGCAAATCAAGGAAATTTGCAAGCTATCTCCCTTTTTGGGCCTGAATCTTATGTGATGGTTATGTGACAGAAAGCCCCTTCTTCGAAAAAACGCATTGAAAATCAGGGAGTTCTTATGTGATGGTTATGTGATGAAGTGCCACAATAAGACACTTTTCCCCTTCCACTCAGGCAAACACCTCTGCATGTTCCCCCCACTTGTTCGTAGAGTTCGCGTAGGGGCTCTACGAACTTTCCATGAAATGTAGGGTCTCCTGACCCGGTCCGAAAGCAGTATGTTTCCATTCCAGAGGCTTTTCTCATGGGCTTATGCTTGGGTTCTTTTCATAAGCGAGTTCAATATAGCCAATGGTTGGAAAAAAAAGCCCGCTCAAAACCAGCAATTCCTCAAAAGTCTCTCATCGGGGGATTTAGGGGGCTGCGGCAGATCAAGGCGCCAGCTTCACCCACTTCCCCATCAAAATTTTCCCATGTTGCTCCAGGCGGTAGTTGTAAATACCAGGCCGGAAAGACTGGGTGTTGATGCCTTTCCCGGGAAGGTAAGCGCCATCCCAAACCTTGCGGCCCTGCATATCGGCAATGTGCACCTTGGCCGGCCCCTCCAGCATCGTAAACCAAAGATTGTTATTGCCTGGATTGGGATACGAAATGGGATGGACTTCGGCTTTTTGATGCACAAGTGTTTTTGCCGAGGTGGGCTCGAAAAGAATGCCAAAACCAGAAAATCGAGCCATATACAGATTCTGAAATCCATTGCTGGTTGGTTTGTAGTACCCACCCATCACGACACTACCATCGGGCTCATAAACAAAATCATCAATCCCTTTAAACCCTCCGAGGGGTGTTTGGGAAAAGTTAATTTCCCATTCTATGGTTGAATCAGATCCAACCTTGACCATTCTATCTCCATCGGTTTGATTGGAAATTACCATAACCGTAGAACTATCTGTATGGGTGGTAATTGCAGTTAGTGCACCTCTCGAGATACCACCCCAATGTACCACATTACTTGTGTCGTGACTGCCAATGTAAAAACTTCTGGGCGTCGTGCTTCGGTAACCACTAACCAACAGGTTGCCATCGGCCATCTGCTGAACTCGGGCATTCTGCCAGCCCCCGTTGAGGGGGTTTTGGAAATAGTTGCGAAAGGAAATCTGGTTGCCCGCTGTGTCGATTTCGAAAGCAGATAGGTTTCTTCCGCATGAACCACTGAAGAGAATGTGGCCGTTGGGCATAAACTCCATCATCCGGCCCCGGCTGGCTGGTTCGCCCGCATTGTACACAAAAGAAAATACTTCCGTTCCATCTGGGCGGAGTTTCATCAGCAGAAAATCAAATGCTCCAGTAATGGAAGGATAAATAAGGCTTGGGGTTTTCTGTCCCGATATCCAAAGGTAGCCATGCCGAAACTCCATATCCAGCAGGGTTACACTGCCAGCGGTTTGAATGGGAATTATGCCCAAAGAAATTCCATCTTCATTGAAAACGTAAATACCCCATTTATTCGAATTGGTCGCCATGTCTTGATACGCCATCAGCCCATAAAACAATCCGTTATCGCCTCTTACCACTTTATTGAAGCCCCCATAATAACCGGTCCATTTTGTCCAAAGGGTGTCGCCGTTGGAATCGAATTTTATCAAAATTGCCCCCAAAAGCGTAGTATTTGGTAAATTAACTTTCCACTTTTTTGAATACCCCAAAGCAATGTATTCTCCATTTGAGGTTTTAGAAATGCAGCTAAAACTCTCATACGTCGAAAGGGGGATCTGTTTTTCCCAAATCAGTTCCTGGCTCCATCCGAAAAAGGGAAGGAGCCAGAAAATGAAATATGTCAAGCAGAACTTATCCATGCCTACTTAATCACCACCAATTTGCGGGTTCCCAACGTTTTGCCGTTTTCTGTCAAAGTGTAGCCATACAACCCTGCAGGCAGTTGGCCATGAAAAGACAAAAACCAGGACCTTCATCCTGCCAAAATAAAGGTTTCTGCCCAAATCATACCCTAAGAGGCATAAATTACCTCTTCACCACCTTCCCCGAATAGCTTTTCCCATCGATCACCGCACGGTAGAGGTACAAACCCGGGGAAAGACCCGATAGCTCGACGGGTTGCCCGAGAGGTTGAAGAACTGCACTTCTGCATGGAAACGGCTGGCTAAGGGATCGCACGGAAAAGCCCGGAGTGCGCAAGGAACGCAGCGCACGAGGACTTGTACGGAAGAGCCCGGCCCGAGGGACGCGGGATAGCCCCAACAAAAAACCTTAGTCCAAAAGTAGTCTCTGGGTGTGTACTCCCTGGCTTGTACGGCATTCCAGCAGATACATGCCGGCCGGAAACGGACAGTTTAAGGTTTGCCAGGTGCCGTTGCCGGCCATCGTCTTTCGGATCAGTTGGCGTCCGTCCAATGTCCGGAGGCTGAGCTCTGCCTGGCCTCCTTCGATAACCGGAAGTCTGAAAACCGCCTGCTTATTGACCACTGGATTGACAATGTCCATTTTCAAGGTGCCGGAAGTTGATTTCTCGACAGAAACCTGGGGATTGGGCTGGTTGCCATACACCACATACCCTCCGTCGGCCGGAAGGGTAATGTCCATG
>JBIPNA010000259.1:0-5394 GCA_044375665.1 Catalimonadaceae bacterium | reverse complement strand
GGTGCTGCTACAAATGCAGTCCAGATTGCAGAATATCTCCAGCAAAAATTCCCAACAGACTGATCATTTTTCAAAAAGGCAATTGAAAACCTAAAATGCATCAGGAAACCTGTTCCGGCCCCAAACCATTTCAAATCAATGTCCATGTTCATTCAGTATAACCTGTAGAACCAGGACCTAAGGCCAATTTTTTTCCATCAATTTAGGAACCGACGCTCTCCCCCACCAATGGACAACTTTCCAGTGTGCGATGGCCCGAACATCCACGGGGGAGCAGAGGCCTTGCGGGCTGGCCGATTGGATGTTCCTGATCTTTTTGCTTCTTTTTGGATCAAGCCAAAAAGAAGGAGACCGTTGGCCCGATAAAACCGTTGAGGCTAAGAAGCATCAGTCAATACTTCTTCTCATTCAATATAACCCCGTAATCGTCAACGCTTTATTGCCTGCCAAAGTTGGCTGCCAAATTCAAATAGGCCCGCCTGTTCTGGCGATTCCGGGTTAAACCCGAACGGTCTTTGGGGCATACATGCCCTTAAGAACTTCCACTGCCTTGTCTACATCTTCCGCTGTATTAAATCGGGAGAAGGAAAAACGAACAGCCCCACGGTCCGGATTCGTACCTATGGCATGAAGGACATGCGAACCAACCTGTGAACCTGAAGTGCAGGCACTTCCCCCTGAAGCAGCCACCTGGTTTATATCCAGATTGAACAACAACATCTCATTCATATCAGATGCGGGAAGACTGACATTTAAAACAGTATACAAGCTGGATGAAATATCTCCTGAGTTGCCATTGAATGAAACATCCGGCAATTCATTTTGGAGCTTTTCAATCATCCGGGTTTTCAATCCTTCGATATGTCTCCGGTGCTCTCCCATGCCTTCTACAGCCAATTCAAGGGCCTTCGCCATACCTACGATTCCATATACATTTTCTGTTCCGCCCCGCATATTCCTCTCCTGAGACCCTCCCTGAATAAATGGAGGAATTTTGGTCCCCGGCGCAACATATAGAAAACCAATCCCTTTCGGACCATGAAATTTATGTGCTGAACCCACCATGAAATGGGTTTTCCATTTGCTGAGGTCATGGTGGAAATGACCCACGGTTTGCACCGTATCGGAATGGAAAATGGCCCCCATATCGCTCAACTCTTCAGCCAGCTGCGCCACAGGATTCAGATTCCCTATTTCGTTGTTGCCTTCCATTAAACTCACCAGGCAGGGTGGCTGGTCCCTGACAAGTGTCCTGAGCTGGTCAAGATTCAGATTTCCTTTCGAATCGCATTCCAGCATGGTCAATTCCACCATTCCAAGGCGGGCCATGTTTTCAAGGGTGTGGGAAACAGCATGATGCTCTATGGGCGAACTGATGACCCGCTTTAATCCATACTGAACGACCGATCCATACAATGCAGCGTTATCGGCTTCTGTTCCACCGGAAGTAAAAAATATCTGAGATGGACTGGTTCCCAGTAACTCCGCAATTTTTTTCCGCGATTTCTCTATTCCGGAGCGGGTTTCCCTGCCAAAACCGTGAATGGAAGAAGGATTCCCAAAATGGTCCTTAAGATATGGAAGCATCGCTTCCACAACCAACGGATCGATGGGTGTGGTTGCAGCATTGTCCAGATATGTGCGCATGGTGTATCACTTGGTGTATGTGGGGTAAAATTATCAGGACTGAATGATTTCCTTGATATCCCGGATAATTTTGTTTGTAAGGGAGGTTACTTTGGTTTCTGAATCAGCCTCGGCATAGATGCGTATAATGGGCTCCGTGTTGGACCTCCGCAAATGCACCCACTGATCTTCGAAATCAATTTTCACCCCATCAACCAAATTGATTTCCTCTTTCTTGTACTTCTCCTGCATGTCTTCCAAAATCTTCCCGACATTGATTTCCCGGGTGAGTTCGATTTTGTTTTTGGACATAAAATAATTGGGATAGGATGCCCTCAATCTGGAAACCGGCCCTTTGAACTGGGCCAGATGCGATAGAAACAATGCAATGCCAACCAGGGCGTCCCTTCCAAAATGAAGATCCGGATAAATAATACCACCGTTGCCTTCGCCACCTATCACCGCTCCAACTTCCTTCATCTTTTCTACCACATTGACCTCCCCTACTGCCGAAGCAAAATACGTTCCGCCTGCCTTCCGGGTGACATCCCTTAATGCCCTGGTAGAACTGAGGTTGGAAACAGTATTGCCTTTTTTACGCTTGAGAATGTAATCGGCCACAGCTACCAAGGTATACTCCTCGCCAAACATCGTTCCATCTTCATTGATCAGGGCCAGGCGGTCCACATCCGGGTCGACCACAATGCCAAGGTCAAAATTTCCATTTTTCAGTTCATTGGAAATGAAGGTAAGGTTCTCCGGAAGTGGTTCGGGATTATGGGGAAAGTTCCCATTTGGTTCACAGAAATACAGCTTAAGGTTTTCCCGCTTTACACCCAGGGCTTCAAGCAACATCGGCACCACGATTCCACCACTTGAGTTAACTGCATCCAAAGCAATGCGGAAATTCCTGCTCCTGATGGCTTCAACATTTACATACGGAATCTTTAAAATTTCATCAATATGCTTCTGAATATGGGTTTCGTCCTTTCTGTATTTCCCAAGTTTCTTATTCTCCACAAAGGAAAAATCTTCTTTCTCAGCCAGCTTCAAAACCTTTTCTCCCACAGTGGCCGAAATAAATTCTCCTTCTGAGTTTAAAAGCTTTAAAGCATTCCATTGGGCGGGATTATGACTTGCCGTAATGATAATGCCCCCATCGGCCTGCTCTGCAACAACAGCCATTTGAACCGTTGGTGTGGTGCTAAGACCAAGGTCCACTACATTCAAACCAAGATTTCTAAGAGAAATGGTGATGAGATCTGAAACCCACTCGCCGCTTGGCCTGGCATCTCGACCCAGGACAATCGTATTCGATTTGGCATTTTCAAGAACCACAGAACCGAATGCCGAAGCAAATTTAACTACATCGAGTGGAGAAAGATTGTCTCCGGGCTTTCCGCCGATGGTTCCACGGATCCCTGAAATTGATTTTATTAAAGACACTTAACTTAAAATCGTTGGTAAAACTGAAGCTTTATTCGGGTGCAAAACTAAGAAACCCTGACGGTGCCCGGGAAAAAATTGACATTTTCCAGGAAAGGACTAGTTCATTAGATTGAATATCAAGGCAGTTAAGCCTTTTTTTCAAGGGTAATCACGGACACTTCAGGCCAGATTCCAACCCGGCCCGGGTAGCCCAAAAATCCAAAACCACGGTTAACATATAAATGTTGAGAGCCCATCGCATTGGAGTAAAGACCCGCCCACTGCTTGTACATATATTGAACCGGACTCCATTTAAAACCAGGAATTTCAACCCCAAATTGCATACCATGTGTGTGGCCGGCAAACATGACGTTGATGTCGGGAAACCCTTTCAGCACCTGGGCATCCCAATGGCTTGGGTCATGGGAAAGAAGAAGTTTAACAGGGAACTGTTCGGATCTCTGATGGGCTTGTTTCAGATTCCCGTATTTGGGGAAGTTTCCCTTGGCACCCCAGTTTTGAATTCCGATGACGGCAATTTCCTGATCCTGAAGGCGAATGGGCACATGCTCATCCAAAAGCAAACGCCAACCCAATTGGGCATGATACTGCTTCAGTTTTTCCAGATTTTCTCGTTTAGCCTCAGGACTGGGCCAAAGTTTATAATCTCCGTAATCGTGATTTCCGAGAATGGAATAAACCCCCAGCGGTGCGGTAACTTTTGAAAACACATCCAGATAATCTGTCAACTCCGATGCCTCGTTGTTTACAAGGTCACCGGTAAAAAAAATCACATCCGGTTTCTGATCCAGAATGAGTTGCACGCCTTTTAATACCGCTTCCTTGTTGTAAAAGCTCCCGGCATGAATATCTGAAATTTGAACAATCCGTAATCCTTCAAATGCTTCTGGAAGATCAGGCAGGGCAATTCGTGTATTCCGGACCTGATACTTATGCGCTCCTTTCACCATACCGTAAATCAGGCTGAAAAAAGGAATTGCTGCCACGCTGAATGCTATTTTGGCCAATGCGGCAGAACGTGCAGGCGAATGTGATGTGCCTGTTTTCTGATTAAAATCCCGGATGAAATTGTATCCTAAAGCAAGTAGTCGTCCCAGATCTTCAAACAGGAGAAAAAGGCAAAGGATAATTTTAGAAAAATAAAGGATAAAGAAACTTGAAAACGCAAAGACCAAAAACATGCGGTTGACTTGCACCTGGCCTACCAGCCGAAAGTAAAAAGAAAGAGAGATTAAGGCAAAGGAAAGAAACCAATAACCCCCGAAACTCCATTTTCTTAAAACACCCGTTGCCGGCAATATGCCCTTGAATGCCTGAAATGCGTAAAGGTCAATGGCTAAAAAAAACAAGCCAAACCCGAGCATTGGCAACAACTTCTGAATCTCCATAAAAGTAATTCAACAAAAAAGGGGCCAAAAGGCCCCATTGTTTTGATTATTTTTCTGTTAAGGCAAAACTACCCATTGCCGAACCATCACCCGGTCGCCCGCTATCAGGCGTACCCAGTAGGTACCAGGCTTTGGTTTTGTCATCTCTTGCTGCAATGGAAACCGGTTCTCACCTGGTTCCAGCAATTTTTCAGCTGACCAGATAACCGACCTTCCAAGTACATCAAGAATTTCCATTTGAACCTTTCCTCCATCTGGCCGCTCAATTATCAACACAGGCAAATCCTCCGAAGGATTTGGCCGCACCTGTAAAGAAAGGTTGTCATCCTGAAGATTGGAAACTCCTGTAATGGTGGTGAGTTGTATATCATCCAGCCAAAGGTTATTTCCTCCGTTTGATGTAAATTCAAACTTCATCCTGAACTGGGTGCTTGCTCCCAGATTAAGCAAACTCAGGTTTTGCTGTCTCCATTCGGTTGCATCTGGAAAAAAGGATACAGTCACCAAATCGGTGGTTGTTGCCAAAGTGGCACCTGTCCTGTTCATCATTTGAGTCCAGGTCTTACCACAGTTGGTTGAATAAGAAATAATGAGCTTGTCCTGGTTCGAGGTATTTCTCCGTGCAAATGCATATTTTAAAGCAACTTTTGCACCAGTGTTTGGTCCCTGAATTTCAAATACCGGACTGTAAAGGGTGTGAACAGCACCGGTATTATTGGATTGATTTGAAACAAGCAAACTTGCAAGGCCGGTGGCTGAAGCACTTGTGGAGCGCTTCCAGGTATTGGTAATGGTGCTGCTGATATCCCAGTTTTTATCAGGATTTCCTGGGAAGTTCGGGAAGGTAGTTGTCTCAAAACCTTCTACCTCACCCGCCTGATAAACAGGATTGTTTGGAAGGATTTCAATCAGGTTATTTCGAACCAGAGAA
>JBIPNA010000258.1:0-5413 GCA_044375665.1 Catalimonadaceae bacterium | reverse complement strand
AAAAGAAACTTCGTATGAAGAGATTAAAAAAGTAATGAAATCTGCTTCTGAAGGAGACTTAAAAGGTATCCTGGGTTATACGGAAGATGATGTTGTTTCCTGTGATTTTATAGGAGATCCCCGTACTTCTATTTTTGACGCCAAGGCAGGTATTCAGCTGAGTCCTACATTTGTAAAAGTGGTTAGCTGGTATGACAACGAGTGGGGATACAGCAGCAAGCTGGTGGACCTCATTTGCCATATGGCCACAGTCTAACCTGTATAAGAACCAAACCAAAAAAGCCACAAACCTCTGTGGCTTTTTTAGTTTTCAACCATCCGATTGCCTTCCAGGAAAACTTCACTGCAGATAAAACCATTTTCTGAAAAACAGGTTAAACCTCCAACCCTTATTTGCATATTGGAACTCACCTTAAATACGCCAGCTTTACTTTTTCCTGCATTGACCCTGATCATGCTGGCATATACCAACCGTTTTCTGGCCTTGGGAACCCTGACCCGAAGCCTGTATAAAGCCTACGAGAAAGAGAAAAATGTAAGTTATCTTTCTCAGATCAGGAGCATCCGGCACCGCCTTCGCCTCATTCGGGACATGCAGTTGTTGGGTATTCTCAGTCTAACCAGCTGTGTGTTTTGTATGGGACTGATATATTTTGAAGAACAGCCGGCTGCAAAAATCGTTTTTGCCATCAGTATCCTTCTTTTGGCAGGGTCTTTGATCTTATCTACCTACGAAATCATCATATCAACTGCAGCCCTCAATATCCAGCTCAAGGATCTGGAGAGCGAAAAAAGCTGAGCATTAAATTACTACCATGCGCATCGGAATAGTTTGTTACCCCACGTTCGGCGGATCCGGGGTTGTAGCTACAGAATTGGGAAAAGGTCTTGCCGGAAAAGGCCACCAGATTCATTTTATCACCTACAACCAGCCTCAGCGACTGGATTTCCTGAATGAAAACGTGTTTTTTCATGAGGTCAGGTTTCAACACTATCCTTTGTTTGAATACCCACCTTACGAAACGGCCCTCGCCAGTAAAATGGTGGATGTAGTCAAGTATGAAAAACTCGACCTCCTTCATGTTCATTATGCCATTCCACATGCTTCAGCGGCATATCTGGCCAAGCAAATTCTTCTTTCGCAAGGTATCCGCATCCCTGTAATCACCACATTGCATGGAACCGATATCACCCTTGTGGGAAAGGATCCAAGCTATGCGCCGGTGGTCACTTTCAGCATCAATGAATCGGAAGGCGTGACAGCCGTTTCGGCCGATCTGGCACAAGAAACGTACGACACCTTCCAGATTTCAAGGCCGATTGAGGTAATTCCCAATTTTATCGATCTGTCCCGTTTTCGAAAACAGCCCAAAGAGCACTTCAAAATGGCTATTTGTCCCAACGGGGAGAAGCTATTGGTGCATACCTCCAACTTTCGGAAAGTAAAGCGGATCGAGGATGTAATCGGCATGTTTGCTCTGGTAAGGGAAAAAGTAGCAGCAAAGCTGCTTTTGGTTGGAGATGGTCCGGAGCGTCAGAGAATGGAGAATATTTGTCGGGAGTTCGGTTTGTGTGATGAGATACGCTTTCTGGGCAAACTCGATGCTGTAGAAGAATTGCTTTCTGTCTGTGACCTGTTTGTAATGCCTTCGGAAAAAGAGAGCTTTGGATTGGCTGCCCTGGAGGCCATGGCTTGCGAGGTGCCGGTTATTTCCAGCAACACCGGAGGTTTGCCCGAACTTATTCAACAAGGCGTTTGCGGGTTTATGAGTCCGGTGGGGGATGTGGAGGATATGGCAAAGAATGCTTTGACGATTTTGCAGGACGACAATCTCCCTGCTTTCAAGGCTGCAGCTTTAAAAAGAGCCAAAGATTTTGACATCCACCAGATCTTACCGCTTTATGAAGCTTATTACGAGAGGATTGGTTTCCAAAGCAAGGCGGTTTTGGCTTAATTGCGGGCCTTCTGCACCAAAAAATGGATCGATCTGAAACGATAGGTAAAGCCCCTGAGGCATGGATTCCCCAAATTATTAAGGCCCTCAAGCCGCCAATGGTCCCGGACGATTTGGACTGGCAAGCCAGTTCTTTTTTCAAATTGAGACCGGTGTACGATGCCACGGCCCTGGGTCCGGAACATGCTTATTTACGCACATTTCATGAACGATGGTCTGCATTGAGGCAGTCGAAACGTCCTGAATTTCAGGTTGATCTCGGGCCTATGCTTTCCTCAGGGGCAGATGATTTGCAGGAGGCAGAACTCTGGGGATTTGCTACCTGGACGCTTTCTTCCGGCCTGCCGCCCAGGGATTTGGGTACAGGACTCCCTGTCCACTTCAGGGCCTGGGGAGAGCCGGGTTTGGCTAATCATCCCCATTGTGATTTCGATCCATTGATGGATAGTCTCAGGCTTGGAACCTGGGCGCCCGGCTTGAAAGAGAAATCTTTGAACTATCATATCCATGCTTCCGATGTCAGTCATGCCGGAGGAAGTGCTGTGGAGGAAATTTCCCTTGCACTGAGGATTGCTGAAGCATACCGTCAAAACCTGACGCCCGATGAATTTAAGGCCCATGCAGGTAATTGGGTCATTCATTTGGGGTGCGGAACTTCCTTCTGGCTTGAAATGGCAAAATTCAGGGCAATGAGAATACTTTGGATGAACTTCCTTCATCTCCACGGTGTTGCAGATCAACCCGGAAAGATTTTCGGAGAGACATCCACTTTTACCTGGAGCCACCAGGACCCGGACGGCAACCTGCTCAGACATACCTCCTCCCTGCTTTCTGCCCTGATGGGAGGGGCTGATTCTATACTTATTCAGCCGCATACATTGGATCCGGGAACCGGAAAAGATGCCACCCGGCTGGCTGTAAACATCGGCTTGCTTGCATTGGAGGAAGCACATCTGGATCAGGCTTTTGATCCTGCCTCAGGGGCCTATCTGCTTGAAATTCTGACACATGAACTGGCCTCAGCCGCCTGGAGTCAGTTTCAATCCAGCGCCAGGAATGATCTTTTTAAAGATATTCTGGATGGAAATATCCAGAAGCCAATACTGGAGACGGCAAAGGAATTTTTATCAAGGGTTGTCAGCGGAGAACAGGTACTTGTAGGCGTGAACAAGCATCAGTCACCACTGGCCAGAAAAAGTCCCCCAATGCCGGTTCAAAAAGCAGTTGAGCTGCCTGAATTCACGCCATTGGAGCCTGTTTTTGCGGATGCCTGAGTCAAATTTTCTTTCCCGGTTTCCCGGCGGGACCAAGCCTTATACGCTACGGTTTGGCGGATCCCTGCTCGATTTGAGTCAACCCAGAGTCATGGGTATTTTAAACCTTAGTCTGGATTCTTTTTTTTCCGGGAGTCGGATGGAAAGTCTCAGGCAACTGGTACTTACAGCTCAAAATATGGCTCAGGATGGCGTTGATATTTTGGATCTTGGAGCTGTTTCCAGCCGCCCGGGTTCAAAATTAATCCCGGAAGAAGAGGAGGAGGCTTTGCTCATGCCGGCCCTGCGTTTGTTAAAAGCTGAATTGCCAGATGTGCCGATTTCCATTGATACTTTTCGGGCAAATACTGCCCGCCGGGCTTTGGATGAAGGTGCCTGCATGATCAACGATATCTTTGGCGGGGCAGCCGATCCTGATCTTTTCCCATTACTGGCAAAAGCACGGGTTCCTTATGTAATCATGCACAATCGGGGTGACTTTGCCACGCAACACCAGCCCCAGTCTTACAGCCATTTGACCAGTGAGGTTCTGTTGGAAATGCAAAAACGTATTTGGGAAGCCCGGTTGGCTGGAATCGCTGATGTTATTGCCGACCCTGGCTTTGGATTCAGTAAAAACGGGAACCAGAACTTTGAACTTCTTCGGGATCTCCAGATTTTCCGGGATCTGGATTGTCCGCTCCTGGTCGGGATTTCCCGCAAGTCCATGATATACAAAACACTGGGTGTGCAACCTGGGGATGCGCTCAATGGAACAACTGCTTTACATATGGCGGCTTTGCTTCAGGGAGCTCATATTTTGAGGGTTCACGATGTGGCCGAAGCCCGGCAGACCATCCAATTATTCATGAAATTATGTTCACCGGAATCGTAGAAGCCCTTGGGCTGATTAAAGAGGTTCAGTTTTCACAGGCCAATCAGACCTTTTGGTTGACATGTCCTTTTGTGCATGAACTGAAGGTAGACCAAAGTTTGTCCCACAATGGTGTATGCCTTACCGTGACCGAGATTAAGGAAGATCAATATTCGGTTACGGCTATTCGGGAAACTTTACAGAAAACAAATCTGGGTTCATGGAAAACAGGAGATCGGGTCAATCTGGAGAGATGCATGCCTGCCCACGGACGGTTTGACGGACATATTGTTCAGGGACACGCGGATGTTCAGGGAGTCTGCTCCAGGATTTTAGAAGATGATGGCTCCTGGCGAATTTGGTTTCAGCATCCTGTTCAGCCAGGTTTTTTGACTGTTCCCAAAGGCTCAGTTTGTGTAAACGGGGTAAGCCTTACGGTTGTAGATTCTTCGAAGGATGGGTTTTCGGTAGCTATCATTCCGTTTACCTGGACACATACCCAATTTCAGTATCTTAAGGAAGGGGATCTTGTAAACCTGGAGTTCGATATTTTAGGCAAATACATCCAGGTTTTGATGGAAAGGAAATAGCCAGATCAGATCATTCACCTGGAGCAAAGCCAGCCTCTTTTTCTTCTTTGCTGATTTCCTTGGGGGCCAACTGGATATTCAAACCCGATAGTTCTGCAGGATTGGCCGGGAACGGAATTTTGAGGATGCCTTCCAATAAAACACCTGCCTTTTTATAATGCACCTGATAGGTCTGGCCTGCCACCAATTGAACTTTGAATTTCCCTTGCCCATCTGTAGCCACCTTCACATTCTGAAAGTTTTCAGGATCGTCAAAAAGGAGGTTTGAAGAGGCCAGTAAAGTTCCTGTCTCATCTTTAATGGTCCCTGCAACTTCTGTCAGGGAAGTTTTCGTCACTTTGTAAATATCCGACAAGCCTTTGGTCGTTCCTCTTGTAGAAGAGAAATACTGCACATCCGGATTGTTTTTCTGATAGAAGAAATAGAAATCATTATTTGGGGTATTGTAAGGAAAACCGAGGTTCACTGGTTTGGACCAGGTTTTCTTTTCCTCATCCCAAACCGATTTGAACAGATCGAATTCTCCCAAACCCTCATCAGATTTCGAGCTGAAAATCATGGTTTTAGGATCTGGAAAGAACGGAGCAGCCTCGTCTTTGTAGGTATCGATGTTTGTCCCCAGGTAAACAGGCTCCGACCAGGTTTCTGTTTTGTCGTTGTAAGTGGACGTAAAAAGATCGTTTTGAAATTTGTTGGTGCTGCCGTTGGTGGTAAAAACAACTGTTTTCAGGTCATTTGAAA
>JBIPNA010000257.1:0-5455 GCA_044375665.1 Catalimonadaceae bacterium | reverse complement strand
GAAGCAGGACTGATCGGGAGCCGGTATTATGTGGACCACCCGGTTGTGCCTTTGGAGAAGATCCGCTTTGTGATGAACCTCGATCTGATGGGCTTTGGCGGGAAGGGAGGTACGGTAGTAAATGCCACTGTTTTCCCCAAAGAATTTGCCCGTTTAGACTCCCTCAACCGAACAGGCGGTTTTTTACCAGAGCTAAAACTACGCGGGAAAGCAGCCAACTCGGACCACTATCCCTTTTCAGAGCGGGGGGTTCCGGCTTTTTTTCTTTATCTGATGGGTGGCCCCGGCTATTACCACGACATCGACGACCGACCCGAAACCCTGGACTGGAAGGGCCTTCGGGGGACTTTTGGTTTGTTGATGGCGTTTTTGAGGGGGTTTTAGATGGCCTGTTTTTGTTCTTGTTTATACCCAGTTTTCAAAGTGAAACTTTTTTGTCCTCTGAGCGGTCTGGCACACCTTACGAACCTGAATTTTGTCCATCAAGGATGTGAATGTCCATATTAAAAGGAGATTATCTTCCCCTTATCTCCCATTCCCAAGGTGGGTAAAACTTTCAAAATCCCTGCCTTCCTTGTCGCAAATCATCCCCACCGCGGTTCGGCCGGTAAAGGCCGCAGGTGGCATTCCCCCTCCTGCACTTACCCAATGCCCTGATAAAAATACGTTTTCTATCCCTGAAATGGTCTGGGGATTGGAAATGATCAGACTTTCAGGGGTTGGAAGCCACCCTTCATAACTGCCTTGGTAGTTTCCTGTTTCGTTTTCATAGGTTACAGGCGTGGCCAGATCGGCAAAATCAACTTTGTCGGCAAGCCCGGGAAACCTTTTGTCAAGCTGTTTGATCAAGGCTTGCTCAATTCTGGTCCTTTCATTTCTGTAGGCGTCTATATCATTGTCGTATCGGGTTTTCCAATAGGTATAGTCGCTGGTAATTAAGGAAGTAATCAGGGTTTTCCCCGGTTTGGCCAGGGTAGGATCGAAATTGTAGATTTGAAAAGACAACCGGTCAATCGTTTCTGTCCCGATGTCGATGGGTTCTGTAAAAGGGATACTCCGACCCGAAATGCTGGAACCCAGTTCAGAAAAATCAACATCTACTCCGGCAGAAAAGTAAAGCAGGCCTGGAAACGTTTTAAGCTTTTCAAATGCCTGCTCATGGGCTTTGTCCATCCATTCCTTCCCCAGCAAATGGTGGAAAGTATAGTGGGCATCGGATGCGGCAATAAAGTAATCGCCCTCAATTTCTTCCCCGCTTTCAAGCAAAATGGAACGGGCCTTGCCATTTTCTACAACCACTTTGTCCACAGCTTTTTGGGTGTGCATATTCCCACCAAGATCTGTATTTCTTCTGGCCAATTGCTGAATGAATTTTCCAGATCCACCAAGCGGATAGCCTGCAGCACCCATGTGGGCAAAGGCAAGTTGCATCAGCAAAAAGGCCATGCTCATTTCCGGATGCCAAAGACTTAAAAAAGCATCTTTCAGGTCCTCATTACCAAATCTCCTGGCAAAATCATACAGGGTAACCCTTTGCCATTTGATCATGGTCTGGATCAAGGGAAAATCGGTAAAAACCGTTTTAAAGGCACTTTTGGCCTTGTTCCACATACCGATTTGCGGGAGGGGAATGGGATGGTGGGAAATGTCCAGGACAGCATGAAATAGTTCTTCAATCACTTCTGCATCCTGAGGTGACCAGGCCAGCAATTCTGCCCTGAGCCTGAAAATGTCTGTATACAACCGGATGGTTTTTCCTCCTTTCGTTTCATGATCCATAAAACTATTGTGGTGGTACATGGCGATATTTTCGATCACCCCAAGTTCCCGCCACATCCAGTAGTATTCCGTGCCCGGGCCAGAGCCCATCAGCCAGTGGATAGACCCATTTACCTGGTATCCATTCCGTTCCCAACCCTGGCAAACCCCGCCTGGCCGACTGTTTTTCTCGAAAATATGGGTTTCGAAGCCATTCATCCGACTGTAAATTCCAGCCGATAAACCACTGATGCCTCCGCCGATAATGACTACTTTAGGTTGTTTTTTCATGAAAGTGAAGATTGGCTGCAATCTGGAAGTGTGTCCTTTATTTCCGGTTGACCTTCATCAAGGCCAATGATGATTTGAACCCGATAAGGGAACGAGATCAGGCTTATTTTCAGAAAGAAGAATTCAAACTGCTCTTAACCAGGAACAGGGTATTCAATTCCCGAAACACATCAAAGCCAACCCTTTTTCGAAAATTTAACCCCGATGCCAGGCATGCATGGTTTGGGGTCTGGCAACAAACTTTGATCGTCTTCAGATTTGGTTTTCATCCCTCCTGCAAAACCATCAGTTTGGCGAAGGTCAGAATAAGGGTTTTTTCTCCGTTGTTGTCGAATAAGACCCTGGCCTTTTTGTCGGGGCTTTTTACATCTACTTCCTGGATGGTGCCAAAACCAAATTTCTGGTGCTCCACCCGAAGCCCGGGATGCAGTGCAGAAACATCAGAAGGTCGAAAATCGGGCGAAGGCGTATGGGCAACAATCGTGGCCACAGGAGCCGTTTGTTTTTTGGATCCTGGTTTCCCAAACTGGTCGGAGAACCGAAAGGAGGGTTGGGCCTCTACCTCAAATTTCCGGGCAACATTCAGCAACCGGTTGTCAATTTCATTTAAAAACCGGCTGGGTTCCATCATCCGGACCGTTCCGTACCGAAACCGGCTGACCGCATAGGATAAGGTCAATTTTTTCTCAGCCCGGGTTACGGCAACGTAAAACAAACGTCGCTCTTCCTCCAGATCTTCTTTGCTGCCGGTCATCATCATCGAAGGGAACAATTCCTCTTCCAGACCCACCACAAACACATTTTTAAACTCCAGTCCCTTGCTCGAGTGGATGGTCATGAGCGTGACCACGTCGTCGTCGTTTTTGTTTCGGTCTTCGTCGGTAAGCAAAGCCACATCCTGCAACCAGGCTGCCAGACTTTTATCCTGCACATCCGGATCGTTTACAAATTGCTGTACACCCGAAAGCAAACTCTGGATGTTTTCGTATCGACCTATGCCTTCCACGGTTTTATCGGCTGTCAGTTCCCGCACAATTCCACTGGCTTTGGATACATGGTCAACCACTTCAAAGGCGTTTTTGGCTGCCGCCTGGATGGAAAAACTCCGGATCAGATTGGCAAACGATTCGATTTCACCCACAATTTTTCCCTGCATGGCATGCCGGATCTGACTTACCACCTCCCAAACCGAGACTCCGTTTTCATTGGCTATCACCATGATTTTGGCCAGTGTGGTATCGCCAATACCCCGTTTCGGATAGTTGATAACACGCTTGAAGGCCTCCTCATCCTGTGGATTTACGGCCAGCCGAAGGTAGGCCATCAGATCCTTCACTTCCTTCCGCTCGTAAAAGGAAAGTCCCCCGATAATCCGGTACTTGAGATTGAGCTTCCGCATGGCCTCTTCCAAAGGCCGGGACTGGGCATTGGTCCGGTACAAAATGGCAAAATCCTTGTTGCGGGAGTTGCTCTTTACCTTCTCTTCAAAAATACTCTGGGCCACAAGCCGGGCCTCCTCATTGTCGCTCTCGGCTTTCAAAAGATCTATCAGATCTCCCTGGTCGTTCGAGGTCCAGACATTCTTTTTTAACTGCCCTTTGTTATGGCGAATGACCGAATTGGCAATTTCCACAATGTTTTGCGTGGAGCGGTAATTCTGTTCCAACCTGAAAATTTCCGCATCGGGATAGTCCCTTTCAAAATTGAGGATGTTCTGAATGTCGGCACCCCTGAACGCATAAATGCTTTGTGCATCATCGCCTACCACACAGATGTTCCGGCGCACTGCCGCCAGTTTTCGTGCAATCAGGTATTGGGAGAGATTGGTATCCTGGTACTCATCCACCAACACATAATGAAATTTCTGCTGGTATTTGTTCAGTACATCCAGATGATCCCGAAACAACACATTGGTATTGAACAGCAGGTCATCGAAATCCATGGCTCCGGAGCGGAAAGCCCTGGTCTGATACATCTGGTAAATTTTGGCTGTCTGGGGCCGCCCGCTGGATTCGTCTTCCATCACCAGTTCCGGATCCCTGGAATACTGTTCCCAACCAATCAGCCGGTTTTTGGCAGATGAGATTCTCGCCAGAATCTGGTTGGGTTTATAGGTCTTATCATCCAGACCCATTTCTTTCAAAATGCTTCGTATCAGCGATTTGGAATCATCAGAATCGTAAATGGTGAAATTGCTGGGATAGTTGATTCTGGGCGCTTCGGTCCGAAGGATTTTGGCAAATACCGAGTGAAAAGTGCCCATCCACAAGCTTTTGGCCGGCGGCCCCACCAAAGCCTCAATACGGTGGCGCATTTCCCTCGCGGCCTTGTTGGTAAACGTCAGGGAAAGGATATGGTATGGCTCCACGCCCCTTGAAAGCAGGTAGGCCATCCGGTAAGTCAGCACCCTGGTTTTTCCCGAACCGGCCCCGGCAATGATCATGATCGGACCCTGGCTGTGGGTCACTGCTTTTCGCTGAACCTCGTTTAGTTGTTGTAAAAAATTTTGTTCCATCGCACCGAAAACTGGGACTTGCAACCGGCAAAACTACGAAGGCCGGCTGCTTTTCAAGGAAAAAAACCAAGAGATTATCCCTGCTTCCCGGGCAATAATGAAAGCCCCCACTCCCCGACCTGTATTCCTTTGTCTCAGGGCATTTTTTTTCAAATTCTGCCTTTCAAATGAAACATTTCCAATTCACTTCCGTTCTGGCCCCGTTCACACACAAAAAGTTACGATTCAGCAGGAATTCTTTTTATTAGCCGATACTGCATCTGACTTTTGCCGCATCAAAAAACTCCTATGAAAAAGTTCCTTTTCCTCCTCATCCTGGTTCTGGCCACCTGTCTGAGTGTAATGGTGACCTTTCAAACCTTGCGCAGCGAGAAAACCATGGTCAGATCCACCAGGGCCCAGGGTCCTGTTGTATGGGTGTACACCGGCATCAAACTGATCCGGCCCTTCGTTTCGCACCTCCTCTGACCGGAATCTGACTTTCTACTTCTCCACCAATCGGGTACATTTACCCGATTTTTTTTTGCCCATGGTTCAAGCTACGCCCACGACTACTGTCCTTCGCTGCCTCCTTCCCGGTTTGCTCTGGTTGCTGGTGGGCTTCAACGGTCAGGCCCAGATGCGATTCAGGCTTCAAACCCTTCCCGCAAAATATACTCCGGCACGCGATACCCTCTTTCTGGCCGGCGATTTCAACAACTGGAACCCCCGCGATACCCTGTACCGGTTTCGACCCACCGCGAATGGTCTGGAAGTCCGCGTTTCGGTGCCCAACACCACCCTGCTTTGTAAAGTGACCAGGGGAAACTGGGCCACTGTGGAAGTGGCTGCGAACGGACTTGACATTGCAAACCGCTCTTTTGCCTATGTGCCCAACGGCATTGAAATGCT
>JBIPNA010000256.1:0-5456 GCA_044375665.1 Catalimonadaceae bacterium | reverse complement strand
GGCCAGTCTGCTGGATATCAAACCGATGCCACCCGTTGTTTTCCATTGTTGGGCATTCGGGTCTCTGGATTTGATGTCCACAACCGAGGACAACCTTCCCTGAAACCGGGCCGGAAATGCACCTTTATAGAGTTCAATCGCATCTACAGCATCGGAATTAAACACAGAAAAGAACCCGAAAAGGTGGTTTGGATTGTACACAGTAGCCCCATCGAGAAGCATGAGGTTCTGGTCTGGTCCACCTCCCCGGACGTACAGCCCGGAAAAGCCTTCTCCTCCGCTTTGAACGCCAGGTTTCAGTTGAAGCGTTTTTAAGATATCCACCTCGCCAAAAATCGCAGGCAATAGTTTGGCTTCTTTGGAAGAAAGGTTTTCGACCGACATTTGGTTTCGATCGACCTTGTCGAGGGTGGAGCGATCTGCGGTGATCACCACTTCGCTTCTTTCCTGAGGCTTTAAAAAGATCTCTTTTCCGGATGCAGGCCAGTTTTCAATCCGGAGGGTTACATTGGTGTATCCGGCATAGGAAACCACCAGTCTTCCGGTATCTGCCAATGCAGTCAACGAAAACCGTCCCTCGGAGTCGGTCAGGGTGCCTCGTTTTTCAGACAAAAGGTAAACGGCAGCGCCGATGAGCGGTTCTTTGGTATCGGTTTCCATTACCCGGCCTTTCAGTTTTTGCATGGGCTGTCCCATCAGGGAAAGGTTCCCCGGAAATACAAAAATGACAGACAACCAACAGATTAACCAAACCCACCGGTTCTGGCAGATCCTGGGCAGCTTAAGGTTGAAGTAGTGGTTTAAGAGGAGCAATGAAAGTCCGGAAATCAGATCGGATTGGAATGAAGCGAAGCAGCAAATGACCTTGCAAAATAGGTGAGAATGATGCTGGCACCAGCTCTTCGAATAGCTGTAAGGGTTTCGGCAACAATTTTTCCTTCATCGAGCCAACCTTTTTCAGCGGCTGCCTTGATCATGGCATATTCTCCGCTTACCTGATAAGCTGCTATGGGCAAATCAGAGGTTTCGTGTAGGGTTTTTATGACGTCCAGGTAGGCCAAAGCAGGTTTTACCATCAGGAAATCTGCGCCTTCGTCTTCATCGAGTTTTGCCTCGAGTTTTGCTTCCCGGACATTGGCATAGTCCATTTGGTAGGTTTTTTTGTCTCCAAATTTTGGGGCAGAAGCAAGTGCATCGCGGAATGGGCCATAAAAAGCAGATGCATATTTGGCGGTGTAAGACATAATGGAAACCGATTCGAACCCATTTTCATCGAGGGCATCGCGGAGATAACCTACTCTGCCATCCATCATATCTGAGGGTCCGAGGATATCGGCTCCGGCTTCCGCCTGGGCAAGGGCCATTTTGGCAAGGATGGGTAATGTTTCGTCATTGAGAATTTTTCCATCTTTAACCAGACCATCATGGCCATCGATACTGTAAGGATCCATTGCCACATCGGTCATCAATACGGCTTCGGGAAATCTGCTTTTGATGTTCTTCAGTGTCCGGCAATAAAAATTATCTCTTGCCCATGAATAGGAGGCTGTTTTGTCCTTCCGGGCATTGTCAACGGCAGGAAAAATGGCAAATAGTTTTACCCCTGCTTTCATGGATGCCTCTATTTCTGCAAATATTCCTTCTTCCGACCACCTGTAAATGCCTGGCATTGAAGGAATAGCTTCTTTTTTCCCTTGCCCGTCGAGCAGGAAAAGGGGGTAGAGCAAATGTTCGGGCCTAACCTGGGTTTCTGCAAGGGCCAATCGAATGGCAGCATCTTTACGGTTGCGTCGCGGACGTTGAGGAATAGAAAAGTCGGGCATATTTTGGCTACTTCTTGAAGGTTTGTCAAAGGACGGGGTTTTATTTTGCAAAATTCTCAATAGAAAAGAATTCCTGTTCAAAATATAACTTTTGCAGCCTTACTTTTGTTGTCTCAAAAAAACAGCAAAAAAAATGGCCATTATCATCACGGACGAATGCATCAATTGTGGTGCATGCGAACCTGAGTGTCCCAATACCGCAATTTACGAAGGAGGAATGGATTGGACCTGGGGCGGCGGGACCAAGCTTACCAGGGTGGAATTCCCCGATGGAACAGTAGTTGAGGGCACTGACAAGCAAACGCCTGTTTCCGATGAGTACTACTATATTGTATCGGATAAGTGTACGGAATGTACCGGGTTTCACGAAGAGCCACAGTGCGCCGCCGTTTGCCCGGTTGATTGTTGTGTAGATGATCCGGATTGGAGGGAGACCAAAGAGGAACTCCTTGCCAAAAAGCATTGGCTCCACGCCGAAACAGCCTGATTTCTCGTCTGTACAAATCTCCATAAAGAGGCTAAACCCATGGCATTGTTCTTCAATTCCATGGGTTTTTTTGTTTGAGCCGGGTAAGAACAGCTTTTTTTGAATTCTTTGGACACTTTGGAGACCATTGTCGGCAATAAGGAAATACCTAATGTGGACCAGCTAAAATGGAATCAATTTTCTTTGTTTGACGAAAAACGCCCAATGGATATTTGCTTGCTCACCGACCATCGTTACCTGCGCCCTGTTGAAGGAAACGCCTATATCGCCAACATTCTGGAGGAAGACAGACTCCTTACAGAATCGTTGCAGGACCTGGGTTTTGAGGTTGGCCGAACCAACTGGGACAATCCGGAAATCGACTGGCGTTCGGTCCCTTTCCTGGTTTTTCGCACAACCTGGGATTATTTTGAACGGATCGGGGATTTCAGGGACTGGATGGATCAGACTGCCGGGAAAACGAAGTTTGTAAATTCTGCAGAACTGGTCTCCTGGAACCTGGACAAACATTACCTGGCCGATTTGGATGGGGAAGGCGTGCGGATTCCTCAAACAGTTTTTCTGGAAAAAGGTGAAAACAGAAGTTTGAAAGAACTGTGTACTTCATTGGGATGGGATTCTTACGTTTTAAAGCCTGCGGTTTCCGGTGCGGCCCGTCATACCTATAAGTTTGAAAACCCGGATTCAAGGCTGGAGCATTTGTTTTCTGCCCTTATCCGGGAAGAGTCTATGTTGCTGCAGCCATTTTTCTCCAGTATTTCCGAACTTGGTGAAGCGTCTCTCATGTGGTTTGGAGGAACCTACAGCCATTCGGTCCTGAAAAAGGCCCAACCCAATGATTTTCGGGTTCAGGACGATTTCGGTGGAACTTTACACCCTTTTTTACCCGATGCCGATACACTTGAACTGGCGGAAAAAGCGCTTTCGGCTTGTCCTGTAATGCCCGTATATGCCCGGGTAGATGTGATGTGGGATAAAGAAGGAAGACCCTGTGTTTCAGAACTGGAATTAATCGAACCTGAATTATGGATGCGCCGGCATCCCCCTGCGGCCCTTCATTTTGCCAGGGCCCTCGAGGCTGCAATCCGCAGCTGATTACCGTGGAATTCAGGCTTTTTTTCTGAGGCGAAACAGTTGGACCCCGTGCAGGGGAACTGTTCCTTTCCATAGTTTTCCATTGGTCTTCAGGTCTTGTTGCCGCCAAAGGTCACGTACTATAAAGTTTCCTTCCAGGCCAAGATCTTTCCAGGCCAGTTCGGTCTGCATTTCCTGTTCATCCAGGTTGAAAATGGCTATGGCCATGTCGCCGTTTTCGAGTTTTTTGAGGTAAACTTTCCGGGAATCATTTCCCAAAACCTCTGTGGCTTGCTGCCCGAGGGGATCCTGGTTGATGTCAAGGACTTCATCGTTGGTCAGTAAGCCAAGCGTAAACGGATCCAGCGCTTCCAGATCGCAACCGAGCAATAGGGGAGCCGATAGCATGCACCAAAGGCTGAAATGGGTGTATTGTTCATTGGGTGTTAGTCTGCTAGGATGCAGTTTTGGGCCCCAGCCCACCTGGCCCAGGACCAGCATATCAGGGTCGGCCCAACGACCGGGTTTGGTGTATGGTGCTGCGGCTCCCTGTCTGAATCCAATCACCCGCATGGAATTCCAAGTGTCGATGATGTCGCCGGTTGTCCGCCAAAGATTCCCATCTACTGAGGCGCCCCATTTCCAGACCTCCATTTCTCCATACTGACAAAGACTGTAAACAATGTCCCTGCTTTGTTTCCGAAGGGCCTCCTGCATGATTTTGTAAGGCCTTTTTCCGAAATATGGTTTCCGTGAATCCATTTTTACCACCTGAGAATAACTACAGTAATCGTATTTCAAATAGTCGTAACCCCAGCGGGCATAGGTTTGGGCATCGATTTCCTCATGGCCCAGGCTCCCCAGTTTTTTCCCGCAGGTCAGGGTTCCAGGAGAAGAGTACAGGCCAATTTTGAGCCCCATTTCATGAATGTCGGTGGCCAGTTTTTCCATATCGGGGAACTTTTGCGGATCTGAAAGAATCACGCCTGTTTCCGGATCACGTGTTTCTCCCTGCCAGCCATCGTCGATGTTGATAAAGCTCCAGCCATGGTCGGCAAGTCCGGAGGCTACCATGGCTTTTCCCGCTTTTCTTATTTTATCGGCATCTACACTCATTCCCCAGCAGTTCCATGAGTTCCAGCCCAATGGAGGAGTGAGGCACAATTCATTTCCTATCTTTAATGTCCAGGTCCGGGAATTGGTTCCCTGCGCATTGCTGGCCATGACTTCTATCGGAAATGAACCTGATCTGGTGCTGCTTCCTTTCAAGATCCCAGTATTTTCATCAAGGACAATGCCTTCGGGGAGACCTTTTGCAGAAAACCGGATGGGCTTTGCACCTGTGGCGGTAAATCGGAACAGGATAGGGGAGTCTGGTCTCAGTCCAAAAACTTTTGGGCCTGTGAGCCTGGGTTTGACACCTGGCTGTGGTGTTAAAATGGTTGCTGCTTCAGTTGGTCGGAAATACAGGGACGGTTTTTCGCCTGAATACACAAAGTGGGCATCCGCCAGATCACAATGGGTATGCCAGGTGCCAGGAAAGCCTTCGATTTCCACTTTCAGGCGTTTTTTTCCAGGAAGGTCGAGTTTGATTTCCTGTGCCGGACTTTCCGGACCAATGCTGTCGGCAAACCATATACGCTTACCATCTGCAAAAAAGCCAACCTTTATTGAATGGCCTCCAAGCTTTGATACCATTCCGTCGAGGCCCAGTTTACAATAGAAGTTTTGTACTTTTCCATCCAGTTGAACTTCGAAGGTGCTGTAAGCATGGATGCAAATACCTCGCTCATAAACAACACCTTCAAGGCTAAGCGGTTTGCCGCTTAAATTGGTTTTGCGCCGGGGACTGCTCCATCCTGTTTCGACTTTTTCCAGATCTTGAAATTCATCCAGATAGACTTTTTTTTGGCTGAATGCTGAACCAAAGGAAAGCATCAGGGCCACAGAAATAATCCACTTCATGGTGTTTGGTTTTTTGGTGTCGCAAAGGATGTAAAAATCAGGTGCGCCCCAAAGGAGATTTCCCTGTTCAGGCATCATGGTTTGGGAAGGATGCGTTTGGACAGTTT
>JBIPNA010000255.1:0-5465 GCA_044375665.1 Catalimonadaceae bacterium | reverse complement strand
TAGAAGACGACGATGCTTCCCGTCTTATCCTGGAAAACTACATCAGCAGAATCGAATTTCTCGAACTCAAAGCTTCTCTGAAAAGCGGAAAAGAAGGCTTTAGTTTCCTTATCAACCATCCCGATATTGACATCGTTCTGCTCGACATCAACATGCCCGAAATGAGCGGCATAGAATTGATGAAAGCCATTCCCAACAACCACGAAACCATCCTCATCACAACCGAATCTGGATATGCTGTGGAGGCATTCGACCTCAGAGCGGTAGATTATCTGGTTAAGCCCGTTCAGTTTGAACGCTTCGCCAAAGCCATCCATCGGGCCATCGATACCATTTATTTTTCCCGGAGGGTAACCGAACCTTTCGAAGACCAGAAAGAAATCTACGTCAAGTCCAACTCCAAGTTTTACAAGCTCTCGTATCAGGACATCTATTTCGTAGAAGCACTTGCCGACTATGTGCTGGTCTATACCGAAAACACCCGCTACATCGTGTACTCCACCATGAAAGCCATCGAGGAGAAACTCAAAGGATCCACTTTTGTCAGGGTACATCGTTCTTATGTCATCAACCTGCGGAAAATCCAGTTTATCGAAGGCAACACCCTCATCATCAACGGAAAACACATTCCTATCAGCAAAACCTATCAGGAAGCCCTCTTCCAGAAGCTCAACTTTTTATAAGCCCGATGCGGCTTTGGTTTCACCAGCAGGTCCTGGAACCTGAAAGGTTCTCCCCTGAGGCAAGCCCCGATTCCGGCTCCGGATTCAGGAACCATGTCGCCCGTTTTCTTGATTTCTGGTATTCAGACCAACCTTACTGGGAGGCCCAAACCTCAGGAAGCACTTCCGAACCCAAAAAAATCCTCATTTCCAGAACCCGGATGCTGGCATCTGCACAGGCCACACTCGATTATTTCCAGTGGAAACCCAATAGCCACGGACTCGTCCTTTGCCTCTCTCCCCTCCATGTGGGTGGATTTATGGTCCTTGTCCGGGCCCTTTTGGGAAACCTCGATCTGCTCCTGCTCGAACCTTCCCTCCTGCCCTTTCCCCAATCCGGACTCCCCGGCGGACTTTCCTGGTTCGCATCCCTGGTACCAGCCCAGCTGCATACCCTCCTCAGCCAGAACCATCCGGAACAGTTCTGCAAACATTTGGATGGAATCCTGATCGGAGGAGCCGACCTTTCACCGGAAACAATCCCGGCCATAACCAACCTGCCATGTTCTGTGTACCAAACCTATGGCATGACCGAAACGGTATCCCACATAGCCTTGCGGAAAATCCACCCCAATATCCTGCCCATTTCAAAGATTCCTTATCAAACGCTTCCTGGTGTCCGGATACGCACCAGTGGCGAAGGCCAATTACAAATCCAGGCTCCTGTCACCGAAAACCAATGGATTTCAACCCAGGATCAGGTGGAGATGGAAAATGAAAGTAGTTTTTTCTTCCGTACCCGCACCGACCGTTTCATCAATACCGGCGGTATAAAGGCCGATCCCGTTGCCATCCGGAATTCCCTTCTGGATAACCCGAATTTACCCTTCAGGGACCTCGAAGTGACCGGACTGCCCCATCCCAAATGGGGACAACAGATTGTGGCGGTTATTTTTGGTGCTCCACCTCCCGATCCACTTCAGGCAAAAGAGGCCTTTTCCCTTGCACTTCAGGAAGAAACCAATCCCAATTCCCGAAGGAGTTTCCCCGGAAAGGTCTTTTATTTGCCATTAAAACCGCTGACCACAAGCGGAAAAACCGATTTTCCGGAAATACAACGCAGCATTCAAAACCTGTCGCCCCTTTGGGAACGCGACAAAACCGACCTTTAATTCCATGCCCCAGACTTTCCGGAAGCAATACCATTTCCTCTATCATTCGGCCCCCGATATTCCGCCACCGCATTGCTTTCATGCCGATATTCTGCTCACCCTTCAGGCCGATGGAATCTGTCAGTTTCAATTTCGGCAGGAATTTACCGATCGGGAAGAACTGCCAAAAGAGGAAATTGAAGCCGAAGGGTTTTCCCTGAACGACGATTTTGAAGGCCAGGGAGAACTCCCTGCGCTTTGGTGGGAAGCACTCAGCCAACTGCTCAACAAAAGCCAGTGGAAAGAAGCAGCCCATGGGCAGGTTTTGCTTCAGTCTCCCGATGGCAGCGATTGGCTGGAACCTGTCGAACCATCCCGCTGGGAACATTGGCTTGAAGAACTGATTCAGGCTTGCCTGGAGGCTGGCGGAAAAGAAGCACCCCTGGAAATGGCCCTTGGGAAACTGGAAAAAAACCAGTTTTACGAGAAAGTCCATCTTCAATGGAGCTTTGTCCACAAAGAAATCCAGGCCGAAGTGAGCAACGGAACCCGTGCCAGCTTTGCTTTGCTCGATTGGGATGAAGCCCAGGCCGCCCTCAAATCCTGGACCGAAGAAGAAGCTGGTCAACGCGACCTCTATCAGTTGCCTGGTTCGAGGGGTTGGTATTGGCTCATCAACGACGATGTCTGGCTGCCCTACCGGAAAGGCCGGAAAGGAAAGGTCTGGGAGTGGGTCGACAACAAAATGGCCGCTGAAAAATAGGCGACAAAAGCTGCCCTTCCACTGCCACACAGCGCAATGAAAGAAGAATTGGGGCTTTCCCGCCTGCGGACGGGCCGGGCTTTTCGCTCCAATCTTTTCGGCGGAGGCCGCCAAAAAGGATTTCCACTACAATCCCTAAGCCAGGGGACCCGGTTGGGAACAAAACCAGGGACCAAAAAATGAACTCCAGGCTGCGTCTTGGATGGAACTTTGGTCCACTCCATGGCCTTCGAAGCAAAGAGTCCGTGGGCGGTTGGAAACGGGCGTGTTGTGGGCTTTCCGGGAAGAAGTTGGCTTGGTTTGGGGGAGGCTTTCGGGTAAAAAGGTTTCTTTAATATTGCGAATTCACTTTAAAAATTCCCTTAAATGACCGCCATAAAATTCTTTGAAAGTAAAAAAGTTCGAACGCATTGGGATCCCAAAACAGAAAAATGGTATTTCAGCATTGTGGACATCATTCGGATTTTAACCGACCAGCCAACCCAGGATAGATCCAGAAATTATTGGAAAGTATTAAAAAAACAGACTTTTAAAGGAAGGAAATGAAACGGTTACAAATTGTAACCAGTTGAAATTATTGTCAGAGGACGGAAAAATGCGCTTGACAGATGTGGGAGATGTAGAGCAAATTTTTCGCCTCGTTCAATCGATTCCTTCTCCAAAAGCGGAGCCCTTTAAACAATGGTTGGCAAAAGTAGGCTATGAGCGCATTAAGGAAATCCAGGACCCTGAAATAAGCCTGGACCGTGCAAGGGAAAACTGGCAGAACCTGGGAAGAAGCGAAAAGTGGATTCAACAGCGCATGACCGGCCAGGAAACCCGGAATAAACTGACAGACTATTGGAAAGAAAGTGGCGTTCAAAAGTCTGATGACTTTGCTTTTTTAACCAACATTATTCACCAGGAATGGACTGGCCTTTCGGTTCAAAAACACAAAGAATTGAAAGGGTTAAAGTCACAGAATTTAAGAGACCACATGAGTGAGGCCGAACTAATTTTTACAGCCCTTGCTGAGCTCTCTACCCGTCAAATAGCTGAAACTGAAGAAGCAAAAGGAGTTGAGGAGAATGCCCTGGCAGGAAAGAAAGGGGTAAAATTGCCAAGGATGCAAGGTTGGCACTGGAAGAAAAAACCGGAAACAGGGTAGTCACAATTGAAAACTTTTTGCCTCCTAAAAAGGGCAAAACGTAAATACCGCTTTCAGTTTGGTAAATCTTCAATTTTGCTATTTTAAGAGCTGAAACCATCTCAGCATCAAATTTTTACATGCGCATTCCAGAGGGCACCCTTAAATATGGAAACCTCGAAAAAAAAAGTTTTGCTCTGGTGAAACCAATTAGAATTTCATCCGTGAGGCCCAGCCGTTCCAACCCTTTCGGAAATTGGGTTGGTTTTTTGTTTTTCTAAACCTTTATCCGCAAACTTTTATGATGCAACGTTTCCTCTTTATTTCTTCCCTTTTCCTGCTCCAAACCTTCGCTGTATTCAGTCAGAATTTGATCCTGGCCAAAAAGTTGGGTGGTCCACAAGCCGATAAAATTACAGATCTGGCCACCGATGCCCAGTCCAATGTCTATTTCTGTGGGTCTTTTCAGGGTACGGCCGAAATGGATCCCGGTCCGGGCACACAAAACCGAACTTCGGCCGGCCAGGACGACATCTGGGTAGGAAAGTTCAATGCCACTGGTGAATATCAGTGGGGTATTTCCATAGGTGGCACGCAAAACGACAAAGCAGCCCAAATCGCTGTAGATGCCTTTGGCAATACCTGGGTTTCGGGCCTTTTTTTCGGATCGGTTGATTTTGATCCGGGGGCAGGTACAGCCATCAGAACGGCCGATGGTTCCGCAACAGATGTTTTCCTGGTCAAGTTCAATGCCCAGGGGGAGTTTCAATGGGTTCAAACCTTCGGAAACACCAATGCAGAAACCTATACTACTCTTTCAACTGATGCCAACGGGAATGCGCTCTTCTCATTTACATTTACCGGAACCGTAGACCTGGACCCGGGAATGCTGGTACAATCAGCAACTTCCACACCCAACCGGGATGGGACAGCCGTGGTCCGGTTGAATCCAGGCGGGAACCTGGTATGGGGGAAATTTGTCCCCCTTGGACGGATGTTTTCCAGCACAACCGATGCCGCAGGAAACCTGTATCTGGCCGGCGTTTCAGGCTCGGGAGCCGACATGAACCCCGGCTCAGGCGTATCGGCCGTACCCGGAAATTACCAGGGAGATGTTGCAGTTCTGACCAAATGGACCTCCGCGGGTGTCTTTTCCTTTCTGAAATCGATAGGGGCAGAAGGATTTCCTGCCTCTGCCATTTTCAATGATGTGAAACTGGATGGTTCTGGAAACATTGTGCTTGCCGGATTATTTACCGGCAAGATGGACCTCAACCCCGGCTCCGCAGCCGGCGATACGGCCTGGTACCAGAGTAAAGACCCAAACCAGGGACAAAGCGATGCCTTTTTGTTGAAGCTCAATGGAACCGGAGCCTACCAATGGGGCTATGCCATGGGTAGCCCCGGTTCTGATTTTGGAACATCCGTGACCGCAGACCCTTCGGGCAATGTCTGGTTTGCAGGCTTTGGCTCCGGCTCAGTAGATGTTGATCCTTCTTTGGCTTTTTCCTATCCAATAAATGCTACCAACAGGTCTTTTCTGGTCAAATATTCGGGTTCCGGAAGTTTCCAGATGGCTGATCTTCTGGGTACAAACTCCGGTCCGATGGGCATCGGGCTACCTTCTTCACCCATTCTGGTTCCGGATGCAACCGGTAAAATCTGGCTTGCTGGTGACTTTTCAGGAACCCTCGATGCGGCTCCCGGATCGGCTTCTTCTCCCTTGGTTTCTTCCGGAAGTTTTGATGCATTCATTGCCCAAC
>JBIPNA010000254.1:0-5470 GCA_044375665.1 Catalimonadaceae bacterium | reverse complement strand
CCTGATAAGCGCCGGTATGAAAAAAGCCCACAAAAAGCTTGTCTTCGTTTTCAATTTTAGGAAGAAAAACAACAGAACTATGGGCTTCTGAATTATAGTAATCCATGGAATCGCAGGTCAGCCCACCAAGGTTTACCTGATGATATCTTTTGTTCCAGTGGTTGATGGCCAGCATGATGTACTTTTGATTCAACCCCCATGCATCCGGCAGGTTGGTAATAAAGGAGCTGTCGATCATATACCACAACTCCTTGTCATTCTGCTGTTTCTGATCAAGAATAGAATACACCACCGCACCGCTTTCTCCTACTGTATAACTACCGAACTCCGTAAAAATATCAGGAACCGGAACATTATGTTCGTTGCACAGATACTGGATGTTTTCAACAATCTGGTCGATGATATATTCATAATCAAACTCAAACTGCATGGAGGTCTTGATGGGTAAACCTCCGCCGATGTCAATACTATCCAGTTCGGGAGCAATTTTCTTCAATTCACAATACAACTCCACAAATTTGGTCAGCTCATTCCAGTAGTAGGCTGTATCCTTCATTCCGGTGTTTACAAAGAAATGGAGGGTTTTCAAGGTGAATTTGGCACGGCCTTCAATCCGCTTCTTATACAAATCCAGGATGTCGTTGTACCTGATGCCAAGCCGGGAAGTATAAAACTCGAAGGTAGGTTCTTCATCAGCCGCAATCCGGATACCAACCTGGCAGTTGACTTTTACATTCTGTTCGTAATAATCAATTTCGGTAAGGTTGTCAAGGATCGGGATGCAGTTCACAAATCCATCATTGATCAGTTCACTGATGTATTGAAGGTAAAGAGGTCTTTTGTATCCGTTACATAAAAAGTAGGTTTCCTTCGATACAAGTCCACGGCCGAACAACTCCCGGATAATCGGAATATCATAGGCTGATGAGGTTTCGATATGGATGTCGTTCTTCAACGCTTCCTCCATCACGAACCTGAAATGACTTGACTTTGTGCAATAGCAGTATGTATATTTTCCCTTGTAGTCGTACTTGGTAAAAGCCTTTTCAAACAGTCCTTTTGCCCGCTGGATGTGCTCAGAAATTTTGGGTAGATAGCTGATTTTCAAAGGGGTTCCATATTCTTCGATGATGGGCATCAAAGGAACACCGTTGAAAAGGAGCTCATTGTTTTCAACTTTGAATTCTTCGGTTGGAAATTCAAAAGTCTGCTCAATTAAGTCAATGTATTCCAGCATTTTTGTAGGAAAAGAGGCCTTTATTAGTTGGTTTCGGCTCCCAAAAGGGCATGCGATTTATCGATTTTTCTACACTATTCCAATGGGAATTTTTGAAGAACAAGATTCCATCAGGATGGAGTATAGGTTCTTGTAATCCTGCCGTCTGCCATTTCGATGATCTGGTTGCTCCTTCTGGCAAATTCAGGATCGTGGGTAACCACAAGCAGAGCTTGTTTTCGATCCTGGGTAAGACTTTTGAAAATGTCGAATACCATGTCACTGTTTTTCTTATCCAGGTTTCCAGTGGGTTCATCTCCCATCACAATCAAAGGGTCGTTGATCAGGGCACGGGCAATGGCTACACGTTGCTTCTGACCACCACTAAGTTGACCGGGACGTTTTAGTGCCTGTTCTGCCACATCAAGGTCTTTGAGGTGCTGGATGGCTTTGTGCTCTATTTCTTCTGCTGTTTTCAAACCCAGTTTCAGGCCTGGGATCATAACATTCCGAAGCACATTAAACTCATCCAGAAGATAGTGGAATTGAAATACGAAGCCGATTTTTGCATTTCTGATTCTGGCCAGTCCGGCAGGAGACATCCCGGTTAAACGTTGTCCATCCAAAAAAAGCTCGCCTTCGTAATCGGTATCCATGGTTGAAAGGATATACAGCAAAGTCGATTTTCCGCAACCAGATTTCCCTACAATCGAAACAAAAGTTCCTGCTTCAACCGACAGATTAACGTCGGTCAAAACCTGAAAACGGACAGGATCCGGGAAGAACTTTTGAATGGAAGAAGCCTTTAGAATCTCCATAGATTATTTTCCCCGGATTATTTGTACCGGGTCGATCCGGGCTGCTTTGAGGGCTGGCAAGAGGCCGGCAAAAAAAGTCGTGATCAAAGCGAAGCTGATCCCAATCACATAATACACCAGCGCAAAATTGACCGGATAAGTTTTAATGGTTGGCAGCGAAGGTGTTTCAAAAGGGATCTGAGAAATAAAAGAAGACAAGGCATAGCCAAGACCAAGTCCTGAAATGCCTCCACCCAGTCCAATCATCATCGATACCATCAAAAAAATAATGCGGACATCCTTTCCGGAAAAACCTGTTGCTTTCAAAATGGCAATGGAGTCCATTTTTTCGTAAATCAACATGTTGAGGATGTTGTAAATGCCAAACCCGGCTACAATCAGCAGGGTAATGCCCACTGCATAAGAGATAATGGTCCGGACACTGCTGCCGGTTTCGAATTGTGAATTTGCCGTCTGAATATCCAGGGCCTGAATTCCAAATACAGACTGATATTCCCTCGCCAATACTGGTGCGGAATTGACGTCATGCAGTTTTATCTGAATGTCAGTGACATATGAGATCGGTTTTTGCAGCAGGGTTTGCGCCGTTTCCAGGCTGGTGTAGGATTGCGTATTGTCCAGTTCTGCAAGCCCGAATTGAAAGACTCCTGCCACTTTTAAGGAGGTTATTTCCCCTTTCGATGTGGTTATCTGAACAACATCCCCTGTTTCAGCAAGGAGTTTATCGGCAATGCCCTTTCCAAGAAAAATCGAGTTCGGGTTCAATTCCAGATCTTCAATATTCCCCTCCACCACATAATCGCCAAAAAGAAAAAGCTTGTCTTCGATTTTGATGTTCACCCCATTTACGACCCCGGCAAGATCCATAGGGCCGGCATTGAAAAAAACCTGAGAAGACACTTTTGGCGAAACATCGATAATCCGCTCGTCTTTTCTCAGGGCTTGAAGAATGAGCTGACTGTTGGGGATTTCAGGCCCATCTTCTTTCGATCGCAGGGAATGAATAAAATGTCCTTTGCGACCTGCGCTATCGGCAAGATTCAAAGCCTGGTCGGGGCTCGGTTCCATTTCCTTGTACAGGCGAATATGCGGTGTTCTGTTTAAAATCAGGCCATCCAGAAGCTGATTAAGACCTGTCATAAAGCCAAGCAGCGAAACGAACATCGCTATCCCAAATGTAACGCCAACGCCCGCCACCAGGGTTTGCCGGAATCTGGCCAGAAGGAGGCCTTTTGCGATATCAAAATTCAGGCTTCCTTTCATTTGTTTATCGTGGAAGGAAAATTTCCTGAAGCGTGTCTATACCAGAAAGGATCTCAACTTTTTCAAAATCCTTCAGCCCTACCGCAACCGGTATTTGTTTGTCCTTTCCAACCCGGACCTGGTTTCCAGGCAAAAGATACCGCCTTGGGATGGTCAGTACACCCGATTTGGTTCTGATACGGATGTTGGCTTCCACATTCATGTTTGGAAACAATTTGGGCGGCTTTGCTTCAAATTTTGCATCTATACGGAAGTTCCTGGTTCGCTCATTAAGAATGGGATAGATGCGCTCCAATCGGGCTTCGAAGACTTGTCCTTTGTACCCATCCAGAACAATGTCTGCTCTTTGTCCAGGTTCAATCCGCCCAATATCTCGCTCACTCACCTGAAGTTCCAGATACCAGGCATCAGGCTTTCCGATCACGGCCAGGGCTGTCTGAGGTCCAACGACATCTCCTTCTGTACGAAGTACATCGAAAACAACTCCCGCCAACTGACTTCTGATTTCAAAATCCCGTTGCTGTTTTTTGCTCAGTTTGTACCCGATCCGGGCCCGTTGTAATTCATTTTTTAATTGAATTCTAACCTGACCAAGTCGGCTTTCTGTGGAACGAAAGTTGGATTTGGCAGTTTCAAAACTGAGTTTTCTTTGTTCATAATCTACCTGACTACCCACATTTTGTGCAAGGAGGTTTTTTTGCCGGACCCAAAGGTTGGAATCGAGCATATATTTCTCCCTTGCAATTTCCACGGCTTGTTCGAGCTCCTGGAGCCGGTCTGAACCAGATTTGCTGTTCGTTTCAGTCAGGTCTAAGGCCAGCCTTGCGTTTTCTGAGGAAAGGGCGGAGCTAAGGTTTTCAATCAGGAACAATCTGTCCCCTTTTTTTACGGTGTCGGAGGGAAAAATTTCAATTTTGGAAAGCACCCCGGTTACAGTTGGAAAAACCTGGTACTGGCCTTCCGCTTTTACCTTTCCATAAGCATACACTGCTTCTGTAATGGTCCCATAGTTTGCTTTGATACTCTGCTCTTTTTTTCCACAACCCCAAATCAAAAAAAAGAAAAGGGCCCATTTTATGTTTGCTACATGGAATGGTTTTGAGGGGGTGATCATGGAACTTGCTGTTGAGAGCACTAAAGGTGGCACCAAAAAAATTGGTTTGGATCAAACCTACGGGAATTTTCAAACTATCAAACTGGATTTTGCGCAGGAACATTCCTGAAAAACATCACGCAGTTGTGTTTTCGGCAAGTGCTTTTTTAAAGGCCTCCAAAACTCTTTTCCGTGCAAATTCATGCTGAACCACTGGTGAGGCCAGGTATTGTGTCTCGTTGTATTCAGGTACCCAGGATTTAATGTATTTCAGATCCTTGTCGAATTTTTGGGTTTGAAGATAAGGATTGAAAACACGAAAATAAGGTGCGGCATCGCAACCAGATCCTGCCGCCCATTGCCATCCTCCATTATTTGCTGAAAAATCAAAATCCAGAAGGTGTTTTGCAAACCATTCCTCCCCCCATCTCCAGTCGATAAGGAGGTGCTTGACCAAAAAGCTGGCTGTAATCATCCGTACCCGATTGTGCATAAAGCCGGTATTGCGTAATTCCCGCATTCCGGCATCTACTATCGGGTAGCCGGTTTTTCCCTGGCACCAACGTTCAAATTCTCCCCGATCATTTCGCCATTCAATACGGTCGTAAGCCGGCTTAAAAGACTTTCCCTCACCTACCCTGGGGAAATGCCAGAGAATCTGCATATAAAATTCCCTCCAGATCAATTCATTCAGCCAGGTCTCGCTGAGCCTTGTAGCTTTCTGAACCAACTGCCTGATGCTGACTGTTCCAAAACGAAGATGTACACTTAAACGGGAAGTTCCGGGCAAGCCTGGATAGTCTCTTTTTTCTCCATATTCCCGAATCAGGGATTCTGGCACCAGCCTGTCAGGAAATGAACTGTCGCCCTTTTGGAAGCCCATTGATTCCAGGCTGGGTACTTCTGGATATTCCCCCTGCCAAACCTGAGTCAAATGTTTTTCTGAAGGATAAGCTGGAATTCCTTTTTCCTGAAGGAGGGCCTTCCATCTTTTGGAATAAGGTGTAAACACAGTGTAAGGTGACCTCTGACCGCTTAATACTTCTTCTTTTTCAAAAACTACCTGGTCTTTAAAACTGT
>JBIPNA010000253.1:0-5474 GCA_044375665.1 Catalimonadaceae bacterium | reverse complement strand
TCCGACAATTTCTGTTGTGGGGCCTGTTACGGTCTGCGAAGGAGATTCCATTGTCCTCAATGGACCTACCGGAGGTGTTGTTTCCGGATATCGATGGTCAACAGGTGACACCAATTCCAGACTGGTACTGAGAAACCCTGGAACTTATCAGATCCGGCTTCAAACCCGAAACGCTTTTGGTTGTTTGAGCTCCGAATCGGTCCTTCAGACCCTGACCATCCGGCCCAGGCCAATCCTTACCGCGGTAATTCCTGCCGGATTTTGTCCGGGAGATTCAGCCACAGTTAACCTTGCTCCCGGCCTCACCTATTCCTGGACCAATGGAAATACAACCAACAACCTGGTTATTCCGAGCGCCGGCTCCTATTGGTTGGTAGGCCAGGATGCCAGTGGCTGCAGATCGGACACTACTTTTTTTACCCTGTCAAATTTTACGGTTCCACCAACTCCAACCTTGCAATGGAATGGTTCTGAACTAACCACACAAAATATTTCAGGCGCTTCCTATCAATGGATTTTAAATGGAACCCTGCTTCAAAATACCAACGATTCGAGCTTTCAGGTCACCCAACCAGGCATTTATCAGGTTGTAGTGGTTTCTTCTCAGGGCTGTCGAAGCGACAGTTCTTTGCCTTTGGTGGTCACAAGAGTTTCAGGACTTTCAATGAGGCAAAATCTGGTTTTGACACCCAATCCGGCACGGGATCAGGTGGTCTTAAGCATCCCCGAAGAATGGCAGAAACTCAATCTTGAATTGGAGATTCTGGATGCCCAGGGAAAAACAGTTCGTTCTGTTTCTCTAAACCATCCTGGAACGCAAACCCGGATTGATGTTTCAAAACTTCCTCCTGCTACTTATAGCCTGGTACTGAGAAACCAGGGTAAACAAAAACGTGCCCGCCTGGTGAAGGTAGGTGGCGCTGGTCAGTAACCAGTCTGTTTTTAAAGGGAATTCATGAAAAAGCCCCGCTTTCCGAAAGAAGCGGGGCTTTTTTTCGAGATTCAGAGACATTCAGTTGTTTGTCTTTGAGTCCGGATTTATGGGAAGAATAAACCCTACTGAACCACCATCTTCCGAACCACAGATCCCTGAGATCCGGTCAGGCGAACAGAATACAATCCCTTGTGCAATTGGGGTGGAAAAAAGCGGTTGCCCTCCAAACGACGTATTGGGAACGACTTGCCAGAGACATCCGAGATGGTGACTTGCTTCAGTTCCTGTATACCCTCTACAAGAACTGATTCTTCAGTTTGCAAGACAGAAGGAAGCAATTGAATTGCGGCCAGGTTCTGCGTTGGCGCCACCCCGACCGGTGGCGGAATAAATCCTACGTACCCGTCATATAAAGTCTGATCAGGAACCAGCATATCCACTTCAATGCTGTACTTCACATAAGGGATTCCATACCCTGGAAGATACCAAAGCCATTGCCGGCCGAGGTAGGAAAACTCAAAAGGACCACCAGGTGTAAAAGATGCATCGATGGAGTATCCCCTCTTGAGCATAATTACATTGTTGTACGTTCCATAAGAAGTAATCAATGTTCCATATCCGGCATATGAAATGGTATCCCGGTATTTCTGGAATTTCTGAAAACCAGAAACATTTTGAACACATTCGGAAACGCGGATGAAATTTTCCTCAAACCCGAGATTCTTTCGCAACTCAACCCTGGGAATGGAATAACGCTCAGATATGGCCACCCCTTTAAAGTTGTATCCGAGGTACTCAAGATCATTCCCGTTAACTTTTGAAAAGTTCTCCAGCGAATCCACCCCAAAAAAGGAAACATATCCGGAAGTTGCTCCCGGAAAATAGGCAGCTGAATCCATTTGGGCGGGTGTTTTTATTCGAAAACTGAAATTGTAATCCAGGATGTAGGAAGACTGAAGATTTGTTAAGTTCCAGGTTTGATTTGGGCCTTCAGAAGGTTCGGCCATGGGAGTAGTCATCGTAAAACTGCGGCCGGCAAAAGATTTTCCAGCAACCGGAAAGTAGGTTTCATCGAGGTTGGGTTGAGCAAATCCTGAAAAACAGACCAGCAAAAATGCTGGGAAGGCATAGAACTTTTTCATGTAAGCGTTTGAATATGAGGCAAAAAAACAACATTTCCAAGTTAGTTCTTTATCTATGTGAGGAAAAGTCAATTGGAAGGAAAGGACCGGAGGTACTTTCTTTCCGGAAATGCAATGAAAAATCGCCCTATTTTTGCCCGAATTGTGAAAAAAGCAGACCTGTTCCATGTCCATCCGTAATCAGAAAATACATTTCATCGCCATCGGCGGAGGCACCATGCATCCCCTGGCCATTGCCCTGAAAAACAACGGAAATGAAATTACCGGTTCGGACGATGAAATCTTCGATCCTTCCCGGTCCCGACTTGCTGAGGCAGGATTATTGCCCGAAAAAGAAGGTTGGTTTCCGGAAAAAATTCATTCCGGACTTGATCTTGTGGTGGTTGGAATGCATGCCCGGGAAGATAATCCTGAGCTTAAAAAGGCCCACGAACTGAACCTGAAAGTGCTCTCTTTTCCGGAGCTCATTTTCCATCATGCCAGAAACAAACAACGTATCGTGATCGCCGGAAGCCATGGAAAAACGACAACCACTGCCATGATCATGCACGTGCTCAAATTTGCCGGCCGAAAGTTTGATTTCCTGGTGGGTGCACCTGTTCCGGGTTTCGATAATACCATCCGCCTGAGCGACGAAGCACCCATTATGGTGATGGAAGGAGACGAATACTATTCCTCCCCCGAACTGGCTACCCCAAAATTTTTGGTTTACCAACACCATATTGGCCTTGTGACCGGTATCTCCTGGGACCACATCAACATTTTTCCAACAGAACATAGCTATGTCCGGCAATTCGACCATTTTGCCGACTCCACACCAAAGGCCGGTATCCTGGTTTACAACGACGAGGATGCGCTAACCTCCGTCATTTGTAAGAAAGAAAGGGAAGATGTTACTGTTTTGGAGTACGGAACCCCAAAACACACCGTAAGAAATGGAAAGACCTACTGGATTACTTCCGATGGAAAAGAAATCCCCCTGCAGATTTTTGGGGCCCACAATCTCAACAATGCCAACGGGGCCCGAACCCTGCTTACCAAACTTGGCATCCATGACGACCAGTTTTTCGAAGCCATGCAATCCTTTACCGGAGCATCCCGCCGGTTGGAAAAAATGGTAGAAGGAAAGTCTCTGACCATTTACCGGGATTTTGCCCATGCCCCAAGTAAGCTGAAAGCCACAATAGAAGCTGTTAAATCAAACTTCCCTTCTAAAAAATCTGTGGCAGTTATGGAACTACACACCTTCAGCAGCCTCAACAAAGATTTCCTTCCTACCTATGCCCACAGCATGGACGATGCTGCTGAGGCTTATGTCTACTACAATCCACAGGTAGTGGCCCACAAAAAACTTGAACCGGTCTCTGAAGAGGAAATCAGGAAATCATTCGGACGGCCTGATCTGCAGATCTTCACAGACAGCGAAAAGTTGTTCCAACATCTGGACAGCAAAACCTACGATAATTCCATTCTTATTCTAATGAGCTCGGGTAACTTTAATGGAACCGATCTCCCCGCTTTTGCCCGGGCACTGGCAGAGAAAAACTAAATCTCCATGAACCATATTCTGAAACTCCGCAAACCCCTTGCCTTTTTTGACCTGGAGACTACCGGAATAGACCCTGTCAACGACAGGATTGTCGAAATCTCCATGCTGAAAGCAATGCCAGATGGAACTTCTTCCTCCAAAACCATGCGGATCAATCCGGAGCGGCCAATTCCATTGGAAACTTCGCTCATCCATGGTATTTACGATGACGATGTTAAAAATGAACCTACTTTTAAAAAAGCGGCACCCGAAATCATTGCGTTTCTTGAAGGCTGCGATCTGGCAGGTTACAACTCCGTAAAATTCGACCTGCCTCTGATCGTGGAAGAATGCATGCGGGTTGGCATTGATTTCGACATCAGCAAGCGGAAAATGGTGGATGCCCAGAAAATTTTTCATTACATGGAACCCCGAAATCTGGCCGCTGCTTTCAAATTTTATTGCGGAAAAGAAATGTCGGAAGAAGGTCGTGCCCACTCCGCTGAGTTCGATACCCTGGTGACCTTCCAGGTACTGAACGAACAAATAAAACGCTACGAAAACGAAGAGCGTAAAGATGAAAAAGGCCAGGTTTTTATCCCCGTCCAAAACGATGTGGATGTCCTCGACCGCCTCAGCAGAGGAAACCAATACGATCTGGCCAACCGAATGGTGTACAACGACAAAGGACTTGTAGTTTTCAACTTCGGAAAGCACAAGGGAAAAGTAGTAACCGATGTGTTTCGCCAGGAACCCAGCTATTACGACTGGATGATGAAAGGCGATTTCGCCAGGGATACCAAACGAAAACTCACCGACCTTAAACTGAGCATGAGCGGCATGCTTCAGCGATAAGCCTTATTACTGACTACTACCCAAAAAACGGTTTATGAAAAAGTTTCTCAAATTCCTGGGTATTGGCCTGGGCGTATTTTTATTACTCCTGATCCTGCTTCCCATCCTTTTTAAGGATAAAATCGCTACGGAGGTGAAAAAAGCCATGGATGAAAACCTGGATGCTCAGGTGCTTTTCAATCCTGAAGACGTGAGCCTTTCTCTGATTAGCTCCTTTCCCCGGTTTACTTTTTCAGTCCGCAATTTCGGAATCATAAACAAAGCCCCTTTCGAAGGCGATACCCTTGTTTTTGCAGAGTCTTTTGAAACAGGCATCGACTTGCTTTCTGTAATCGGGGGAGGCCAGATCCGGATTCGGAAAATAACACTTGATAAAGCAAGTATTCATGTATTCATTCTTGCTGATGGGCGGGCCAACTACAACATTACCAGGCCTTCCCCTCCGGCCGAAGAAAAGAAACCTGCTGAAGCCACTGCATTTTCCCTGCGCATCGATTCCTGGGAACTAAAAGACCTGAATCTGGACTATGTGGATGCAAGTTCCGGTACCATGGCTGCTGTCCATGGGCTCAACCATGAAGGAAGTGGTGATTTCACACAAGATCTGGTGGATTTGAAGACCAAAACCACCATCAAAGACCTGAGTGCCACCTTCGATTCGGTGAATTATCTCAGGCACCGGACCTTTAATTCTGAACTGGCTATGGCCTGGAACCAAAAGGAAATGAAAGGAAGTTTCGGAGAAAACTTCGTGGAGCTCAATGCTTTTCGCTTTGGGTTTTCCGGAGACCTGAATTTAGGCGGAGAAAAACCTGAGTTCAATCTGAAATTTAATTCTCCCCAATCTGACCTGAAAGGTCTGATTTCATTGATTCCCGCCGTTTTCACTAAAGGCTTCGGGGATCTGAAGGCAGAAGGGAAAATGCAGTTTGAAGGCCATCTGAAAGGAACCTATGATAGCCTTTCCTTACCTGATTTTGGATTTGCACTGAAAGTGGAACAAGGCAAAATCCAG
>JBIPNA010000252.1:0-5477 GCA_044375665.1 Catalimonadaceae bacterium | reverse complement strand
TAGCGGATGGAAAGCATCCACCGCAAATCAGGGTATTTCGATGAAGTCCACAACTTCAAGAACCAATATGTTCTCCATCAACAAAAATGACTGGATGTACAGCCGCGGTTTTAAAGTGCCGGAAAACGGATACCTGTTCTTCAAAGCGGCAGTGACCAATACCAACGACACTACAGCAGATTTGATGGGATCTGACGACCGCCTGCGGGTCATGGTCAGTACCGATTGCGGATTGAACTGGTCCAATGTCTATTCCATAACCCGTGACTCAAACCTCACCCGCAAACTCCGCCAGTTCCGGGTGAATCTGGCTTCTTTTGTGGGACAGGAAATCAGGGTGGGTCTTTATGCCACCTCAGGTCCGGTAAACGATCCTCAGGATTATGACCTGCATGTTGATGATGTCTACCTGCAGGTGGTCGCACCAAGTGATGCCGGTATTTCTGCCATTCTTTCACCTGTTATTTCCTGCGGACTTACCGGTGCCAGTACCGTTCAGGTGCGGATTACCAATTTCGGGTCCCAGCCGGCAGCCAACATCCCTGTTTTTTACCGGGTCAATGTCGATAACCCGATTGGGGAAGTGTTTGCAGGTCCGATTGCAGGAGGAGCAAGTGCCACCTATACTTTTTCAACACCCGCGAATCTCTCCGTTAGTCAACCTTACCAGATCAAAGCCTGGGCGAGGTTGGGTACCGATCAGGTTTTTGTAAACGACTCATCCAGGATCAACCTGGTAAAAGTAATTGCCCCATTTGCCCCGTTGTCTTTTGCCGGATTTAATGGAAGCAATCTCGATAAAGTTTATCCAGGTTGGTCTGAAGCCAAAAATATAAATCCGGTGGCTCAGGATGCTGCCTGGACAAATGGCTCTATTGCTGGTCAGCCTACAGCCAAAATCCTGTTGGCCGGTGGTTCAAAAATTGATTGGATGATCAGCCCGGGTATCCGGATTGGTGCAGCGGCATTTTTAAACTTCCGGGCTGGTTTGTTTTCCGTGAATGGAACCGGATCGGCTGAGTTTGACGTTGATGATTCTGTTACGGTTATGATTTCGCAAAACTGCGGTCAGAACTGGGTGAAATTGTTTAAGCTGGGCAAGCTGACGCAGCCTGCGCTTTCAGCCAGCATGCAGTTATACAGCATCTCACTTGCTGCTTATGCCAACAAGGAAATCCGGATTGCCTTCCGTGCCAGGGATGGAGTTCGTACCGACTTTACTTCCGATCTGCACCTTGGCAGCGTGGAAATTTCTTCTACCCTGGCGCAAGATGTCGGTGCTATTTCAATCCTGTTCCCTCCAACCATCATGGAGCAAAATGGAACCTATGAAGTTGGTGTCCGGGTCTCCAACTTTGGAACTGCGGAACTGGGTAACTTCCCTGTAACCCTGAACCTGAGCGGTGGATATACCGATACCCGCAATGTTCCGCTTCTAACACCCGGTCAGACATTGAGCATTTCTTTCAATCCTTTCACGCCGGTAACCGGAGGAAGTTTTATTGCCAGAGCATTTACAGGAGCTTCTGTGGATCAGAATATTGGGAATGATACTGTTTATCAAACTTATGCGGTTGTTGGTCTCCGGGATCGCTTACGTGTTCCGGAACTGATTCATTATCCCAATCCGGCCTCTTCTGAGCTGAACCTGTTGTTTGCAGAAGAGCCTGCCGCAGACCTTATCTTTACCTTGGTCGGCTTCGATGGCCGGCAGATTCCAATCACCACCGGAATCCAAAAAGACGGAAAACGGGTAACCCTGCAGTTGCCTGAGCTTCCGGCTGGTTTATATGTTATCCAGGGTTCCGGAAAAAAAGATGCTTTCGCAAGGACATTCAGGATAGAATAACTCCTTTTTGCCCCGGAATGGAAAGAGCCGCAGAAACACTTCTGCGGCTCTTTTTTTTTCGGGCGCATCATAGGCCATTTTAGGTAAGGTATAGTTTTCAGGATGTTTATTATCCCGGAATGCTGGTTTTTATATGCGTTTAGGGGGCTGAATAAGACATTCTCCCCGTTTTCTTCCCTCCCATTTGATTTTTTCTTCGCAGGATTGATTTTTCAGGTTTTTTTGTTTGTTTTGTTTGATACTCTGAAGTTTTCAGGATTTTTAGTTTGACAGTCCTGTTTGTGGTCTGGATTTGAACCCTGATATATTTTCACTTTTTTAAAATCTTCCAAAATCTATGAGAACCCTGTTTTTCTACCCGTCCCGTAATTTTTTTCATACTCTGATTTTAGTTGGTACTGCCTTTTTCTGGGCGTGGGCCGCACAAGCCCAAACCACGCTGATCGATCCCCTCGGAGCCGGTGGCTTTGAGTCGGGAGCGACATTCACAGCCAATGGCTGGTCCACAACCGTAACAGGTACCAACAACAATTGGAATCTGGGTACTGCAGCCCCCGGCTTTTCCGGGACCCGAGCAGCCTACATTTCCGTTGACGGAGGTACTTCCTTTCTGGCCGACAATACAGGAGGGATAGTTCATGTTTACAGGAACATCAGCTTTCCTGCTTTGGAAAGCAAGATTACCCTGACATTCCGTCTCCATATTTTAAATGCTGATCCAGGTTGGGACCGGCTCCGGATTTGGAGTATGCCAGCCGCAAACACGCCTTCCGCAGGTTCTGCAATTGCTGCTTCTGTGGACAACATCCAGCACGGCCTTGCCAATTATGAAGCTGGTACTGGTGGAACTTTCGTTACCCAGGCGACCGTGAGCTTGCCAACATCTTTTGCAGGTACCAGCCGGAAGATCATTTTTGAGTACATCAATGATGCCTTTAACCCTGGTGCTGCGATTGGTATTGACGACATAAATTTGATTTCCAGTATACCGTCCAACATTACCAGTACTCCAATTGGTGGTTTGTGGAGCTCTCCGGCTACCTGGGTAGGTGGTGTAGTTCCCAGTGCGGACAACGTCACCATTGCAAACAGTGCTACGGTTACCGTAGACCAGGTTACCTCTGTAAACAATCTGACCATCAATGGAAACTTAAACTGGAACGGTACGGCCAATGCGATGACCACCAGCGGAAACGTTTTGGTTGGAGTTACCGGACGGCTGAACCAGCACACTGTTGCTGCCACACCTGGCCAGATCACACTCAACTGTGGTGGAGATTTTACCAACAATGGTTTTGCCAATATGTCTGTTGCTGGTTTGATCATGAACCGTGCATCCGGCACACAAGCAATTAACGGAACCGGTACATTCTTAAGTGATCCAAGTGGTCGGGGAATTATTAAGGTTTTACAATTTGCTACCCTGGCTACTGTAACGATATCGACAACGCAAACCCTGGTTACACAATTCCCTGCACATACCGGAGCAGTTTTGAACACCGGCAACAAACTGGAAATTGACAATACGGCTATCCCAACGGGAACACTTTTCAACGAAGGGGTATATACCATTTCGGTAACCAATATGGGATCTGGCTACAATACTGCTACGCCACCCACCATTACCATCGCTTCACCACCAGCTGGAGTTACTGCTACGGCCACACCCAACATCGACAATGTAACCGGGACCTTGCGGTCCATAACCATTACTTCCAATGGCAATGGATATAGAACCACGGCTCCAACCGTAACCATTGCCGGAGGAACAGGAACAGGTGCAACAGCCCTTGCCTGCGTTTGGTCGCCAACTGCAAACTGGGGTATTGCGAACTCTACCCTTCAAAAATCTGCTGTGGCTACGATTTCCGGAACTATGCCGATCAACTCCAGCCAGGGCGTAGGTTCTGTATTTGCAACCACACGAGGAACAGGTTATACCTCTGCACCCGCTGTTGGTTTTTCATTGCCAACCGGTGTTTGGAACCTTGTTACTGCTCAAGGTAGCGGCTATACGGCTGCTGTTACGGTGGTCTTCACAGGTGGAGGTGGAACCGGAGCTGCCGGAACTGCTACAGTGGCCAATGGCCGTGTAACCCGGATCCAAATAACAAGTGGTGGATCCAACTATACGTCGCTTCCAACCATTTCCTTTACCGGAGGTGGTGGTGGAACAGGTGCAGCTGCCGCCTTCCCGCCGGGATGCCTGGCTACCGCCACTGCCAGCATCAACAATGGAATGGTGAATGGTTTCACCATTACCAATGCCGGTTCTGGTTATCTGCCCGCCGCTGCACCAGCAGTGACACTTACAGGAGGTGGATTTACAGTACCTGCATCAGGTTTAACGTCCCGGATAGGTGCCTACAACCTTACCTATGGTTTCTTTGCCCCATCCAAGGTGAATTTCATGGGAACAGAAGGTCCTGAGATTCCAACCAACCGGAGGATCAATTCCCTGACAATGAACTCCACAGCAGGAAATACCTTTACCGGTAACCTGACCCTGTATGCTGCGGCTCCGGCTACATTTACAGCAGGACCCTGGTATTTTGGAGGCAACACACTGACCTTCGAGAACCCAACCTACGCAGGAGCCGCTCCAGCCGGTACCAATGGTATCGCCAGCGGAAACATCACCATGAACTCTTTAGGAGCAAGTGTTACCCGTACCTTTCCTTTTAACCCTTCATTTGTGATGGTGATGGGAACAGGTACTCTGGCTGCAGGTTCTGACATTACCCGTGTAACGGTATCCCGGACAGGTGCCCCTTCAGGTGCTGTATTGCCAAGTGGAACGCCTACCGGTTTGAGGACGTACACAGCAAACGTAGTTTCAGGAACTGCTTTTGGAGCCACTCCTTCAATTACATTGAACTGGAATGCAGGTGACAACCTGGCTGGAAATCAACCTGGCCTTGTGGTTATGCAATCAACCACAGGAATCACAGGTGGATGGAACGTTCGTTCTACTGGTTCTGGTTTAGGTGCCATTCCTACGACCGGATCAAGAGCCAGTGCAACCGTAGCTCCCGGACCGATCGTATTTGGTTCGAATATGTACTTTGGTTTTGGCACCACCACCGCTCTTCCTCCGGCATTGGCTTACAATGTAACCCGGAGTACCGGCATTGCCTATTCATCCATCTTTGGTTCCGGAAACAATTACACTTTTGGAACCATCAACACCGACGATGCGCTTTCCAATTCGGTTGACCTGACGACCATTCCCGGCGGTCCGACCACCTTTACCTATCAGGGTGCGGTAATTACCGCTGCCAAGGCCAGTACCAATGGTTTTGTTTCCCTGAATGGAACAGAAACAAGTAATGGTGTTACCAACAACTTTACAGGACTTGCCGGAACTGCCGTTGCAGCGTTCTGGGATGACCTGGTTTGCGTTCCTAATAATACCACTGCAGCCTCATTAAATGCTGCCATGCAATGGCAGGTCATCGGTGCTGTTCCGGGAAGCCGCCAGATTGTATTCGAGTGGAGGAACATGTCTTTTTTCGGTGCAACAGGTCCGAACATGGCTTTCCAGATTATTCTGAATGAGACCGGAAATACCATCCAGGTCAATTATGGCTTGTTCCAGGGCTTTAACGGTACCAACAACCACAGACCA
>JBIPNA010000319.1:0-4298 GCA_044375665.1 Catalimonadaceae bacterium | reverse complement strand
TTTCCTGAAGTAGTTTTTCTTCAGGTTGCTTCCAGTTCAAAGGCATTGGGTTTTATGGCCTCTGCCTGGTTTGATCATCCCTCAGCTTCTCTTCGGATTGTAGCTGTAACAGGCACCAATGGCAAGACAACTACGGCTACTTTACTTTATGACCTCTTTACCGAGCTGGGTTATGTGTCGGGATTGATTTCTACTGTGGAAAACCGAATTGCCGGTGAAGTCCTTTCATCCACCCATACCACGCCCGATGCTGTCTCTTTACAAGCGCTTCTTGCCCGCATGCGATCGGCAGGCTGCACCCATGTTTTCATGGAAGCCTCTTCTCATGCCATCCACCAGAACCGGATAGCCGGTCTTCATCTGGAAGGTGCAATCTTCAGTAACATCACACACGACCATCTGGATTACCACGGCACCTTCGATCAGTACATTGCGGCCAAGAAGAAGCTTTTTGATGAATTGCCGGAAACGGCATTCAGTCTGGTCAATGCAGATGACCGCAGGGGGAAAATCATGGTTCAGAACACGAAATCCAGCGTATTTTCCTACACACTGAAAAGCATGGCCAAGTTTCGGGCAAGAGTGCTTTCCAATACTTTGCAGGGCCTTCAGATGGACATCAATGGGAAGGAGGTTTGGTTTCATCTGGTTGGAGAATTTAATGCCTACAACCTATTGGCTGTGTTTGGAGCAGCCTGCCTGCTTGGCGAAGATGAAGAGTCCATTCTGCTGGCGCTTTCCGGATTGTCTCCCGCAAGAGGAAGGTTTGAGCGCATTCCAATCAGAAACGGGGCCATAGCCATTGTTGACTATGCCCATACCCCAGACGCCCTGACCAATGTGCTGGAAACCATTCGTTCCATGCAGGTACCCGGAGAGAACCTGATCACCGTAGTGGGTTGCGGTGGCAATCGCGACAGTGCCAAACGGCCGGTAATGGGTCAGGTAGCTGCCAAACTAAGCACCAGGGTTATTCTGACTTCCGACAATCCCCGGGATGAAGATCCAATGTCCATCCTGACACAAATGCTGGCGGGTGTACCCATTTCTGCCCGCAAAAAGGTAACGCTTCTCGAAGATCGTGAGGCAGCCATTCAGGATGCCATTGCCTCCTCGCATAAAGGAGACGTGGTTCTGATTGCTGGGAAAGGCCATGAAACCTATCAGGAAGTAAAAGGGACCCGATACCCCTTCGACGACCGGGAAAAAATTCTTCGTATTCAATCTTCTGTTCTGACCTGAGATGCTATACTACCTTTTTCAATATCTCGATCAGATTTTTGACATCCCCGGAGCGGGTGTATTCCGCTATATTTCCTTCAGGGCGGTCAGTGCCATTATTATTTCTCTCGTCATCACCATCGTTTTTGGAAAGCGTCTGATCGAATTTCTAAGGAGAAAACAAGTTGGTGAAACCATCCGTGACCTCGGTCTGGAAGGAGAGAAAGCCAAACAAGGTACACCTACCATGGGTGGGTTGATCATTATTGCTTCCATACTTATTCCCACTCTGCTTCTGGCTAAGCTCCACAACATTTACATCATCCTGCTTTTGGTTACAACCGTTTGGCTGGGTTTTGTGGGGTTTTTGGATGATTATATCAAGGTATTCCTAAAGAACAAAGATGGATTGAAAGGCCAGTCCAAAGTGGTAGGTCAGATCGGAATCGGGCTCATCGTTGGACTCACGCTTTACTTCCATCCGGATGTAAAAATACGGGAATACCAAAGCCAGAACCTGGAATTGCATGTCGCTCCGGGTGAACCTTTTGCCAAAAGACTTGAAAACCTTGCGGATGTGTCCTTCGGGTACAGGGATGTAAAGTCTGCGCTAACCACCATTCCATTTTTGAAAAACAATGAGTTGGATTATAGTCAGTTTGGAAAAATCGGATCGATGGATTTTACCTGGCTGGTTTATGTACTTATTGTCATTTTTATCATCACAGCAGTATCTAATGGTGCCAATATCACCGATGGTATTGATGGTCTGGCGGCTGGAACATCAGCGATAATTGGATTTACATTAGGGATAATGGCATATATCTCCGGTAATACCATTTTTTCGGAATATCTGAACATAATGTATATTCCTAATTCCGGTGAATTGGTTATTTTTTGCTCCGCCTTTGTAGGTGCTTGTGTTGGATTTCTTTGGTATAATACATATCCAGCCCAGGTTTTTATGGGTGATACTGGAAGTCTTGCTATAGGAGGAATTATTGCTACTTTGGCTCTGTCCATTCGCAAAGAACTTTTAATTCCAATACTTTGTGGGATTTTTCTGGTAGAAAATCTGTCGGTTATGTTACAGGTTTCTTACTTTAAGTACACGAAGAAGAAATTTGGGGAAGGTCGACGTATCTTTAAAATGTCGCCTCTTCACCACCATTACCAGAAATCCGGATATGCAGAGCCAAAAATTGTGACCCGATTCTGGATCGTAGGATTAATGCTTGCAGCCCTCACCCTTGGAACCCTGAAACTGAGATGACGAAGAACTGGGACATCGTTGTAATGGGATCTGGTGAAAGTGGCACCGGAGCTGCGCTTCTGGCAAAAGCCAGAGGCCTTTCCGTTTTTGTGTCCGATTCGGGGACCATTGGCGATGGATTCAGGAATGATCTTGCCAAAGCCGATATTGCGTTCGAGGAAGGAACCCATACGCCTGAAATCCTGCTTCAGGCACGTGAGGTGGTTAAGTCACCCGGCATTCCGGAGACAGCTCCCATGGTGGTTATGGTGCGTGAAGCCGGCATACCGGTGATTGATGAACTGGAGTTTGCCTACAGGTATACCCGGGCCCGGTTTGTTGGCATTACCGGCAGCAACGGGAAAACCACAACCACCCTTTTAACTTATCATCTGATGCAGGCTGCCGGACTCTCTGTTGGTCTTGCAGGAAACATCGGGAAAAGCCTGGCCCGGCAGGTAATAGAGGATGTTTTCGACTGGTATGTTCTGGAAATATCCTCTTTTCAGCTGGATGGAATGTTTGCATTCAAATGTGACATCGCCATTCTTACAAACATAACCCCCGACCACCTGGATCGGTATCAATATAAATTTGAGCACTATATCGACTCCAAATTTCGTATTGCAGCCAATCTGGGTCCTGAGCAAACCTTAATTGTGCATGCCGGCGATGGGGTGGTAATGCCGGAGATTGAAAGGCGAAAATTGTCTTGTAGAATTTTACCGGTTTCTCTGGTATCCGGGGGATTGGAACCTGTGTTTTTGCAGGAAGACGCATTGCATTTTCAGCATGTTCAGCCATCGTTCTCCATTCCGGTTTCTGCTTTGCCCATTACAGGAGACCATAATCTTTTGAATGCGATGATGGCAGTTTCTGCGGTAGCATTGGCAGGAGGTCAGCCCGAAATTCTGGAGCATTCCATTTCTGGTTTTCAGAATGCACCTCACCGTTGTGAGCCTGTTGGTTCTATCGATGGCATTCAGTTCATCAATGATTCCAAAGCAACCAATGTAGATTCAGTTAAACATGCCTTTTCTGCTTTTCAAAAACCCATTTGCTGGATTGCCGGAGGTGTGGACAAAGGCAATGATTATTCAGAGCTTGACGCTGCTGTCCAGGCCAAAGTTGAAATCCTCATTTGTCTGGGCAAGGACAATGCAAAACTGAAAAGCCATTTTGGAGAAATCATTCCTCTTATTTTGGAAACCCAGTCGGTTTCTGAAGTTGTAGAAATGGTTCTCCGGCATGCAACTTCTGGTTTTACGGCATTGCTTTCTCCCGCCTGTGCCAGTTTCGATTTGTTTAGAAACTATGAAGACCGGGGCAATCAATTCCGGGCGGCAGTGCAGATGTTTTCAGACCATAAACCTCAAAAACCCGTTGCCCTATGAAAAGAGCTGAAGACATAAGGAAATGGATGTCCGAGAACCTGAAGGGTGACCCCATTATCTGGGGTGTCGTGGCGGGTTTGTCATTGCTTAGTATTCTTGCTGTGTATTCGGCTTCCGGAACACTTGCGTACAGGTATTCCGAAAGTACAGAGCATTATCTCTTAAAACACGGGGCATTGGTGGTTTTGGGTTTGGTCGCCATGTTTTATGCACACAAACTTGACTACCGGTACTACTCTGGACTTTCCCGCCTTGGACTGCTGATTTCGATACCACTGCTGCTTTTTGCATACTTTTTCGGGCCCAACATCAATGAATCCAAGAGGTGGATCATCATTCCTTTAATCAACCAGCAATTTCAGCCTTCTGACCTTGCCAAGCTGGTTTTAATTGCCAATGTGGCCGCTATGCTTGCCAAGCGTCAGGCCAAA
>JBIPNA010000031.1:0-15907 GCA_044375665.1 Catalimonadaceae bacterium | reverse complement strand
TGGCAGGAGACGCTGTTGCCCAGTTTGTTTTGGTGTGGGCTGGTTTGTGGTTTGATTGCGCTGTCAAACGTCTCCACCGCCATGATTTTACTGGCCACATGCATGTTGCTCATGTATTTTGGTCGGGTTCCTTTAAAGTTTCTCGGTGCTTTGGCTGTGGTTGGTTTGCTGGCCGGATCTATTGCTTTAACCGTTGGTTCCAGGGGAACAACCGCTTTGGCAAGGATAGAACGATTTCTGGACCGTACCAAAATCGACGATCAGACCCAGCATTCTTTCATTGCCATTGCCAATGGGGGGTTAATTGGGCGGGGAATGGGAAAAAGTAATCAAAAGAACTTTCTTCCACATCCTTATTCAGATTTCATCTACGCCATCATTTTGGAGGAATATGGAATGATGGGTGGCATGTTTGTCCTTTTCCTTTATCTGGTCCTCCTTTATCGGGGCATGTTGGCTGTAGCCAAAAGCAACAATGCCTTCGGGGGATTGCTTTCGGCCGGACTCAGTTTCCTCCTGGCCATTCAGGCGATGCTCAACATGGCTGTGGCCGTAGGTCTTGTGCCGGTAACCGGGCAGCCGCTTCCCTTGATTTCCATGGGAGGTACCTCATTGTTGTTTACCGGAATTTCCTTCGGGATTATCCTCAGTGTCAGTCGTGGTGAAGTATCAACTTCCCTGTCCGTTTCTAAAAATCGTGTTCCATCTAAAGGCAATGTTCTCCGTGAAAAACAAGTCGCTTAGAGTCATGATTGGTGGAGGTGGAACGGGAGGCCATATTTTCCCGGCACTTGCCATTGCAGGAGAAATCCGGAACAGATTTCCTCAATCTGAAATTCTGTTTGTTGGTGCCGAAGGCCGGATGGAAATGACCCGTGTTCCTGAAGCAGGGTATTCCATTGTTGGCCTTCCGATAGCCGGGCTTCAGCGCAGTTTTTCCATGTCCAATCTGAGCCTTCCCTATAAGGTTTGGTTGAGTCTTTTTCAGGCTATTGGGCTGATTCGTTCTTTCTCTCCCCAGGTTGTTGTGGGAGTAGGTGGATATGCTTCAGCACCGTTATTGCTTGCAGCCCGGGTACTTGGGATCCCATACCTTATTCAGGAGCAAAATTCTTTCGCAGGCTTGACCAATAAGTTGTTGGCCAGAAGTGCAAAATCTATTTGTGTGGCTTTTCAGGGGATGGAGCGATTTTTTCCGAAGCGGAAAATAAAGCTTACAGGTAATCCTGTCCGAAAAGATCTTTTAGAACAACACCTGAGTCCTTTTGAAGGCTTGTCGCACTTCGGTCTTGTTCCGGGGAAGCCCACTTTACTGGTAATTGGTGGAAGCCTTGGTGCAAGAACCATCAATGAATCAGTTTTGGCAGCTCTGGAAGAATGGAATGCAAATGGATACCAATTGATCTGGCAAACTGGCCAGGCATTCTCAGAAAAAGCCAAAGCCAAATTGGCTGAGTTGGGAAATCCGGGCTTTCTCACCATGCCTTTTATTCGGGAAATGCACTTTGCTTATGCCGCTGCCGATCTGGTTATCAGCAGAGCAGGAGCCCTGAGTCTGGCAGAAATCTGTGTTGCAGGGAAAGCCAGTATTTTGATCCCAAGTCCAAACGTGGCTGAAGACCATCAAACCCGGAATGCTTTAAGTCTTACAGAGCAGGATGCGGCCTGTATGATTTCCGATAAAGAAGCCCGCGGAAAACTAAGGGGACTTGTTGCTGAATTGCTTTCTGATCCCACAAGAATGGAAAGTATAGCCATGAAGGCCCACATGCTTGCCCGGCCTGAAGCCACTCAAACGATTGTAAACCACGTCATCGAAATCGCAAAAAAATGAGTACCCCCAATTCCATCCAGCTTTCCCAATACACCCATGTTTATTTCCTGGGTATAGGGGGTATTGGCATGAGTGCCCTGGCCAGATGGTTTCGCCAAAATGGCTTTCATGTTGAAGGTTACGACAAGACCCCGGGACCTGTTACCGATGGCCTGATCAAAGAAGGAATTGCCGTTCATTTTGATGAATCGGTTTCAGCGATTCCTCATTTTGTCCTGGAAAACAGGGAAAAGACCCTAGTCGTTTTGACTCCAGCTATTCCTTCTCAACACGCTGGCTTTCGGCATTTGCAGGAGCTGGGGTATCCAATCCTGAAACGTAGTCAGGTGTTGGGTCTGATCGCAGGTCAGTCTTATACCGTTGCCGTGGCCGGCACCCATGGAAAGACAACAACCTCTTCCATGATTGCCTACCTCTTGAAGGAATCTGGTTTGGATTGCACTGCATTCCTGGGTGGAATTACAGCCAATTACGGAACCAACTTTTTGCTCAGTCAGGCCCCTGCTGCTCAATCCATCGTGGTAGCCGAGGCCGACGAATTCGACCGCTCATTTTTAACCCTGCGGCCGTCTATCGCCGTGGTCACAAGCACCGATGCCGATCACCTCGATATTTATGGCGATGGAGAAACCATGCGGCAGGCTTATTCTGAGTTTGTTCTTCAGGTACGCCGGGAAGGCATTTTGTTGATCCAGAACCAGATTCAAGGCGATTTTGAAACCCGCAGCAGTGTTCGGACCATCCGATATGGCTTGAGTGAAGGAGATTTCTTTGCGACAAACGTGGTCCCAAATGGGTTCGGATTTGATTTCGAGGTCATGGAAAATATGGCTTCCCATGGAAAATTCCATCTGGCCATGCCTGGTTTTCACAATGTGGAGAATGCCCTGGCAGCCCTTTTGGTTTGTGTGAAACTTGGGGTTTCATGGGAAACGTTGCGTCAGCTTTTGCCTGGATTTAAGGGCGTTCGACGTCGTTTTGAGAAGGTTTTTGAAGACGACCACGTTGTGCTGATTGACGATTATGCCCACCATCCTTCCGAAATAAATGCCGCACTGGAGTCTTTGAGAACACTTTATCCGGAAAAGAAACTTGGTGTTGTTTTTCAGCCTCATTTGTTCTCCCGCACCAAAGATTTTGCACTTGAATTCAGCCATGCCCTTAACCAGGCTGACAGACTTTGGTTGCTTGATATTTATCCTGCCCGCGAGTTGCCTGTTTCCGGAGTTACATCCCGCCTTATTTTCGATCGGGTGGACATCAGTGAAAAGGAAATTATCTCTAAAGAAGATCTGATCGGATCCGTTACCGGTTCGGATTGCGAAATTATTGCGATGCTGGGTGCCGGTGACATTGATCGGCTGGTACAACCGATGGCCGAAGCTTTTCTCTCACGTTCTCAATCTGGGGTCAAGGCATGAAAAACTGGATAGAAACCCTTACGTATTTAGGACTTACCCGTGCAGGTCTTCTTCTGAAGGGAGCTGTGCTGATCCTGGGTGTGTTCTTTTTATGGGGATTCGCCGGGAAACGTCAGCAATCCAAAGTGGTAGGTCGCATCGACATTCAGATAGAAAATGAGGCCGGCAATCATTTCGTGGATGCAGAGCAGATTGAGGAGGCTATTTCAAGAGGAAAGAACAACATGGTTTTTATGAGGTTGTTCGACAGTGTGTCTATGTACCGGCTGGAGCGCAGAATAGAGAAAATTGATTTTGTCAAAAAGGCCCAGGCATCCCATGATCTTGCAGGAAATATCAGTATAAAAGTGAAGTTGGTTAAGCCAATGATGCGGCTTATTGCTGGCGGGTCAGATCTGGACAGGTATATCGGCACAGAAGGCGAACTTTTGCCCGCTTCAGAAAAATACGCTTCAAAAGTTATCACCGTAGACGGACCTGGGTCACGCAAAATGGCTTATCAGGGTTTTCAAACTGATAGCGTTTGCCAGCGAATTCTCGAAGTGGTTCGGTTTGTCGATTCCGATCCATTCTGGAAAGCGCAGCTGGCCCATGTATATATCAACGAAAAGTCCGAATTGACTTTTTACCCTCAGGTGGGGGACCAGGAAATTGAATTTGGTCCTCCTGAAGATGCTGAAAGCAAATTCATAAAACTGATGGCTTTCTATAAAAAAATTGTTCCCGTGAAGGGATGGAATGCTTACCGGAAGGTGAGTGTCAAATTCAAAAATCAGATCGTTTGCCAAAAAACCTCATAGAAAAATAAGATTATGGACAAGGACAAAATCGTAGCCGCCCTGGACATCGGCACCACAAAAATCTGCGCCATCGTAGGCCGCATGAATCAACACAACCGGCTGGAAATTCTGGGCATGGGAAAATGCCAGTCGGAAGGGGTCACCCGGGGCCTGATTACCAACATTGAAAAAACCACGCTTGGCATTCTAAAAGCCATAGAAGATGCATCTATTCAGTCAGGTGTGGATATCAAGGTGGTAAATGTAGGCATAGCAGGCCAGTACATTAAGAGCTCTACCCACAAGGGAAGTATCATGAGGAACAATCCACAGGATACCATCACAGTGGAAGATGTAGAACGACTCACAAACGATATGTACAAACTGGTCATGCCCCCAGGTGTTCAGATCATCCATGTCATGCCTCAGGATTATACGGTCGATACGGAGACAGATGTAAAAGATCCAGTGGGGATGGTGGGCTCCAGACTGGAAGCTGATTTCCACGTTATTGCAGCAAGAACCGATGCGGTAAGCAACATTATTCGCTCTGTCCATAAGGCGAATCTTGAAATTGAAAACATTGTCCTTGAGCCAATCGCAAGTTCTATGGCTGTTCTGATGCCTGAGGAAAAAGAGGCCGGAGTTGTCCTTGTTGATATTGGGGGAGGTACCACGGATATTGCCATGTTCTATGAGGGTATTATCCGGCACACCGCGGTCATTCCTTTTGGCGGATCTATCGTGACAAACGATATTAAAACCGGCTGCATGCTTCTCCCGCAGGATGCAGAAAAGTTGAAAATCAAGTTTGGATATGCCATGGCAGCCCAGGCCATGGGGAACCAGATTGTGTCGATCCCAGGTCTTAAAAACCGGCCTCCAAAAGAGATTTCGGTAAAAAATCTGGCCTTCATCATTGAAGCCAGAATGGAAGAAATCATCGATATCGTTTTCTCTGAGATTGTTTCCTCCAGATTTATTGACAAAATGAGTCAGGGCGTTGTCCTCACAGGTGGCGGAGCCCAACTCAATGCCTTAAAAGATCTGTTCGAAATGCGTACTGGTTTGGAATGCAGACTCGGTTACCCGACAGAACATCTGGGCAAATCGAAACTGGAGGCCATGAAGAACCCGATGTTTTCGACCGCGATTGGTCTGGTAATGGCCGGATTTAAAAGTGTGGACGATCGGGAAAATCTTTACAATGCTGTCCGGCAAAGCAATGTGGTGAAAACGCATCCCACAAACGGAGCCTTTGGCCGCCAGGAACCACCTCAAAAGGAAACCAAAACCCAGGCAGCGGACCTGCTGTCAAATCTGTTCAAAAAGACCAAAGAATTTTTGTACGACGACATCAAATCCTCAGATTATCAATAACAAAAAAAGAAAAAACCAGACTGGCCAGTCCAGTCCTAAAATCTACTTACTATGGAAGAAAGAGCATACCAATTCGATTTAACCATTCAGCCACGATCCATCATTAAGGTGGTAGGTGTAGGCGGTGGCGGTAGTAATGCCGTAAACTATATGTTCAACCAGGGCTTCCGCGATGTTGAATTCGTGGTTTGCAACACCGATTCCCAGGCATTGAAAACCAGTCCGGTTCCCAGCAAAATCCAGTTGGGCGGTAACTGGCTTGGTGGGTTGGGGGCGGGAGCCATTCCTGAAAATGGAAGAGAAGCTGCCAACCTGAGCGAAGAAGCCATTCGTGAAATGCTCAACGATGGAACCAAAATGGTTTTCATTACAGCGGGGATGGGCGGTGGAACAGGTACAGGTGCTGCTCCGGTGATTGCCAGAATCGCCAAAGAACTGGGCATCCTGACCATCGGAATCGTGACCAAGCCTTTTCGTTTTGAAGGACCCAGGAAAAACCAGGCAGCAGAAAAGGGCATTTCGGAAATGCGCCAGTTTTGCGATACCGTTATTGAAGTTCTGAACGATAAAATCCGCGAGCTTTTTGGCAATATGCCGATGAACCAGGCCTTCTCTCAGGCCGATCAGGTCTTATCAACCTCTGCAAAAAGCCTGTCTGAATTGATTACCCTTCCTGGAATCATCAATGTGGATTTCAAAGATATTGAAACCACGATGAAAGATTCCGGAACTGCCGTAATGGGATCTGCAATTGCAAAAGGTGAGCACAGAGCCATGCAGGCCGTTCAGGAAGCAATTTCTTCTCCTTTGCTTAACAACAACGAAATTGAAGGCGCTACCAAGGTGCTTCTGGCCATTACCTATGGGCATGCACCAGAACTCACCATGGACGAATTCCATGAAATAACCGAGTTTATTACCCAAAGGGCCGGAAGTAATGCTGATCTTATTTTCGGAACCACCATGGATCCTGAACTTGGAGATTCCATCCAGGTTACTGTAATCGCTACGGGTTTCCAGACAGATCTTTCCCCAAAAGGTACCGGTATGGGAACCGATACCCGCGTGGAAGTACTTACCCATCGGCCTGGTGTTGCTGATACCCACTTCGGTAATCAGATGAACCCGACACAGCCGGTTCAACCTGAACCTTTTTCAGGTTCGCAGCCCTATCAGGTTCCAAATCCTTCACCTGTACCGGTACCTGAACCATTTGTGGCCCAGGTGCCGCCAGCTGTAATACCTCCGGCTCCTACGTTTATTCCCAACCAACCTGTAGAAGAGCCCAGGGTTCCGGCAGTTCCATCTGCCCCTGAGCAGCAGTACCAATATGTAGACATTGATGGCAACCTGAAGTTTTTGTACCAGTCGCCTGAAAATGTAGACAAGCCGCTGGAAAACATGGGAGAACTGGTGGCCCGTCAATCCGGCTTTGCCCGTCAGATTTCCCGGGCTGAGGCATTGCGGAATCTGAGTGCCAATGCAGGTCCACGTCCCAATTACGACGATCCTGAGTTTCTGAAACAAAGTGAGTTGCCTTCCTACCTTCGGAAAAATCCGAACATCAGCGGTAACCTGCCTCCTTCCGCCGATGCCATGTCGCGGTATACCATTAATGAGAACAATGAAATTCTCGATAACAACAGGTTTCTACATAACAATGTAGATTAAGAAAATTGACATGATCTAGGTTTTTTTTTAGTCCATAGTTTCAATTTGTGGAAAGCTGCCGGGCAATGTCCGGCAGCTTTTTTTTGGCCTTTAACCCAGATTCCGCGTTAGAAATTCGTGATGAGAGTCTAACCTGCAAAAAATCAGCGCCTTATACTCGAAATACGTAGCAGCGCTACGGATACAGGGGATAAGGCGGCGAAGCCTCTGATTTAAAGCAGGTTAGGCTCGGAATAGGATTTCTAATGCGGATTCTGGGTTTAACGGAGGGAAAATCCGAAGGTGGGGCTTCCCCTCGTGCCTCGGGTCGGGCCCTTTGGTCCAAGTCCTCCCCCGTTTGGCGATTGAAAAAGAAAATGCCACAAACAGACTTCCGCCAATCGGGGTGCGGGCTTTCCCCGTCGGTCCCTAAGCCGGTCGTTTTTACCCGAAAACAGGTTCGGCCAGATCCAGGCATCGGTTCCAATCCTGGCCTTTTCAGGTGCCCCGGGATGGATTTGGTACCTGCCCATTGGATCTGCAGCCGTTCGGTTGGTTGTGGGTTTGCTTGTCAATTCGGATTTTATCCACCTACTTTCGGGCCAGGAATACCATGAGACTTCACAAAGAAGGTACCCAAACCCTGCTATTGGGTGCCGTAATACTGACCGGATTGCCCTTGACCATCCACCATTATTTCGGTGAAGGTGCTTTTTTTTACGGATGTGCAGGATTTTCTGCCTTTGTTTATCTGTTGCTGCTTAATTTTTTTCGGATTCCTGAGAAAAAACTGATCAAGGATGAGAACCTGATCGTAGCCCCTTGCGATGGCAAAGTTGTGGTTATAGAGGAAGTTTTTGAACCTGAATACCTGAAGGAGAACAGAAGGCAGATCAGCATTTTCATGTCTCCGCTCAATGTGCACAACAACCTGAATTCGATTTCCGGTCTGGTCACTTTTTTCAGGTACCACCCAGGGAAATATCTGGTAGCATGGCATCCCAAATCCTCCACCGAGAATGAGAGAACTTCCTATGCCATTCGACATTCAAGTGGAAGGGAGGTATTACAAAGGCAGATTGCCGGCGCCCTCGCCAGAAGGATTTGTTGGTATATTAAACCCGGTGATGCCGTTGAACAGGGCAGGGAATATGGCTTTATTAAATTTGGATCCAGAGTGGATGTATTTATCCCTCTCGATGCGGAAGTCCTTGTTGGCCTTAACCAAACCACCACAGGTGGGGAAACTGTTCTGGCCCGCTGGTAATAAGTTTTTTCAAGGCCGTTTCATCCTGGCCATGACATTCATCAATCGGCTCCAATTGACCTTACCCTCCTTTTTGCCAAGTCGCACAATAATGGTTTCGGTCTCTGGACAAACGTAAACAAACTGGCCTAAAATGCCTTCTGCATAAAAATCCCCCTTATTTCCTTCAATCCAAAACTGATTCTGGTAAAAGGACACTCCGCCAACACTTTTATCGGGCTTTGTACTCTGAACAACCCAATCCTCAGGCAACAACTGTTTACCCTCCCAGTTCCCTTTTCTCAAGTATAGCCTCCCGAATTTTGCGTAGTCGTAGGCTCTTGCATTCAGACAGCAAAAGGTTTTCTCTAAACCTCCTTTTTTTCGGTCCAGGCTCCAGCTGGCAGGAAACTCCATCCCGATGGGGGTCCAGATTTTTTCCTGAAGATAATCGGTTACGGTTTTTCCTTTCAGAACCCTTTCCAGAATCAGCCCCAGCATCTGCGTGTTTCCGCTGACGTAATTCCAATTTGTTCCCGGTGCTTTTTCTGGTTTTATCTGAACAAGGTATTTCCTTAAATTCCTACCGTAATAATACTTTGCAGCATCCCCAAAAGGATTCCAGTAGCTTTCATTAAACCGGATGCCAGATGTCATCTGGAGCAAATGCCGGATGGTCACTTTGTCCAGCCCCCTTCCATTCCACTCCGGTATATATTTCAAAACCGGGTCATCCACCGAACCGATTAATCCTTCTGCAATGGCAAATCCAATCAAGGCGGAGGTAAATGATTTTGCAATGGAAAATGAAGGTACAACCGAAGCCGAATCATATCCATGGTAATAGTACTCTGCCATTAATGTATCCTTTTGAATGATCAGAAAAGCCACTGTTCCCGTATTCTCCAGGTATTTGTTCAGTCGGGTTCCTGTATCGCTGTCGTACATAAACAGCTTTGGGTTAATGGGGTCCGGATGCCGGACGAAATGGAAAGGTTTGCTGGCTGGCTGTAAGGGCCTGGATGGAAACTTTTTGTGGTCTTTGATGTCTGCAAAATTGTAGACCAGAAACCTTCCCACAAGGCATGAACTTAAAAGCAATACAACCGGAACCAGAAGTAAAAGGGACCTGAAAGTTCGCATCATTTTTGATGGCAAGAAATCGGAATTTTTGGTTTCTGGCTCCGGTTATTTTCAATGTGCCGCGGTTATTTCAGCTATTCCTTCCGAAAAATTCTTCCGGTCTGCAGCGAACCGTCAAAAAAATACAGGTAATATAGGTCGGGAGGAAGATCGGCAATGTTCAATTCAAATTTGGTCTCCGTCAATTCAAATGTTTTCCGAATTTGTCCCAGCTTGTCGGCAACGGTAATTTTGAATTGACCTTCTGAAACTGAGCTTTCCATGAGTTCTCCGGACAACAGTTCATGAACCGGATTCGGGCGGATATCCAGCCAGGGTTGCCCTTTCATCTGAAAATTTAACATCTCCTCCCAGACGCCGGTGCTGTGGTGTACCCGGATCCGGTAAGCACCTGGATTTAACTGATCCAGTTCAATTGGAATGTGGTTCCCCTGACCATCAAATGATTGTAAAAGCTCTCCTTGCAGATTTTCAATCTCAACTTTGATCGGGCCGTTCATTGTGGTGCCTTCCAGGAAATCAATCCATGCAAAATTATCTTGTCCCTTCCAGGCCGGGTTGGGCGAAACCACAGCTTCCTGAGCAGTTTTTTCTAAAATCAACCAGGGCTGTTCGCTGGTTCTGCCTGCTGCGTCCTGAACCTGAACCTGATACGCTGCTGACCCCAGTTGGCTTGCCGAAATCAGGACTGGAGGTGCATCGGCATGAAACCTGGTGACCACTCTTCCTGTAGCATCCAGGACTTTTCCATCTACCGGAAATGTTATTCCCTCCGCAAGTCGAACTTCCACTTGCTCCTGACTACCCTGAAGCATTGGATTTGGGAACACCTGCAAATACTGAATCCCATATTGGCAGGAATAGCAGTATCGCCCCTGATGCGGATAAGCCGGTGGCGTTTGAAAATCAAAGTTGAAGGACCGCTCTTTTACCGAACACCCTTTTTCAATCCGCACCTTAAATGTCAGGGTGCCGGTTTGGAAAAAGTTAAATTCTGCTGCCCGGTAGAGCCCATAGCTTTCTTCAGGTTCGAGGGTGTATGCGGCAGATCCGGGAGCAGTATAATTGGGAGTCCAAAATACATCTGTTCCTCCGGGAATTTCTGACAAGGGTATGGCAAATCTGATCTTTGGATCACCAAAACAGAATCTTCCTGTCTGGGTATTTTCACAGGAAAGGTGAAAATCCGGAAGGTCCACATCAGGTTCTTCTTCAAGCAAGAAAGTATTGGTTCTTGAACAACCTCCATGAGCAACCACGCACTCCACTTTTATAGGAAGCTGATTTGATGCAGTGGGCAAGGTGAGTTCAATTCCTCCAGGAAAGTCGGTTACAGGCAATAAGTTTCCTTCCGGATTGGTGGCTGTCCAGTAAAGGGCATCTCCTGCCTGCTGGCCCTTAATGCGGACTTTCACCTTGTTGCCGGGACAAATTCCACCTTGTTTGGACATGAAGTAGGCCGGTGCTATTCCTTGTGGTTGCAACGGAAAGGAAAATACACCACTGGTGCAGTTGGCCAGCGACATTTGGATTTGGACTTGATTTGGAGGATTTCCTGAACCAAAGTTGATGACCTTCGAAGTCCCGGTTGCCTGGCCCACGATCGTCGACCCAGAAAGGAGTGTCCAGTTGTATTGGGCTCCGGGGAAAGGGTTTACAACGGAGACAGTTTCCTGAAACACCGGACAAGGGGTCGGCTCCTGCTTCAATTGAAGTTGAACCAAATTGTCCGGGGGTGGATTGGGTAGAAACTGACCCATCAGCCAGTCTACCTTTGCTTTAGAGAGGCTGACATGCGGTGTGTTCTGTTCCTCCCCAAAATAGGCATGAAAGGGGATTTCGCCGTTACAGTATAAATTCCTGTTGTTAATGGTTTCATCCCAATATCCAGGGCCCGATTGATTCCAGTGAAAACCCAAAGCACTTTTTGTGGGAATAAAACTGCTTTCCTTCAGTCCTGATTGGAAAACCGTTCGGGTGCCCAGCCCAAACGACCGCCCTCCGATGGTGTTGATCGGATTGGGAGAAATCAGGCCGAGGAGGGCTGCAATCTTTACAAGGTGATTTCCAGTAATTAATTGATGAGCAAGGAGATACGTCTTAAAGTTTCCCAGGACTAAAGGGGTGTGCCCTCCCGAAGTCGCACTACCGTCGATGGTGGCAAAAATGGGAATAGATCCTCCTGGAGCATTGTCTGGTGTACAGGAAACGGGGCCCTGTGCCGTAATTGAAAAACTACTGTTCGTCGTGGTGCCTCCAAACCGGTAACCTTCAAAAATGGTGCAGGAGCCCTGGTCCGGCAAAGTGCTGGTTCGGGCCATACCCACACGGACTTCCTTGAAAACCTGCCTGTATAGCCAGTTAAATAAGGAAAAGGCTTTAAACTGAAGGAATACTTCAAGCTGGGTTCCTGCTGCACAACCTGTACCGATTTTTGTTCCGGAAAGGCTACCGTTCACCAAACTAATCCTTCGGCAATCCTGAGGCCATCCGAAGGATCCCGGTTTGCCATTCTGGGCCTGATTCTGGAGAAAATTGGCTCTGAAAACCGGGGAAGGTCCCACAACACCAGAGCCTGCGGTGTGGTGATAAAGCAACATCTGCCGGGCTGCCACGCTACCCAGTTCTTCCCCGATAGCCGCTTTTGCTTCCGGAACGTCATTTTCTGACCAGAACTGAAGAAAGTGTTGGACACTTAGTGAAATGTTGGCACCCAAATGTGGAGCATCAAAGGATATCCACAGTTTGCAATTATGATTCAGTCCATGTTTTTCCATGTAAGACAATGCATACCGGCTGATCAGGCCACCCATACTGGTACCTATAACCACCAGTTTTTCCGGACTACCGTTTTGTGCCAGTGCGGCATTGATTTTTTGAATCATTTCTACCACAACCATGGCATTTCGTTCTACATAATCGGCACCACCATGAACGATTTTGCCGTCTGGCGCAAACCAGTCTTTGAAATTGAGAATCACCAGATCAGACGATTGTCCTGCCCCCCGCAAAAGGGCTCCAAGGCTTTGATTTTGTCCCGTTCCGTCAAAGTACCTCAGATATTTTCCGTACAGACACTCGGCTTTCCTTTGGTCCCGGGGATCAAATCCATCGAGAATCAGAATCGGTTTTCTAAGGGAAGTTAAACCACACTGCCCCTCATCAGAGCTCCGTTTGTATATGGAATACTCTGCCTGGCCAAACAAAGAAATGTCCCCTGGTTCATATCCCTTAAAAGGAATGCTCGCAGTAATTGGCTCCGAACGGATACCGCCACAAGGTTTGAAGTTTTGCATCCAGAAACTATCGTCATCGGCAAGCTCCCATTCTTGCAACACAGTTTCGGTTGTTGTAGCAGTAGAAAGGGTGCTTATATGTTCCGAAACGTTTCCGCTTGACCAGACCACCCGGATCTGAAATTCCATTTTGGATCCCTCAGAAAGCTCCAGAACGAGGGAGTCTCCTGGAAATAAAGTATCAGTCCGGATCCCGGGTCGAGTCATTTCTATCCAGGAAATCTGTTCTGTCCGGTTGGAAAACCAAAAAAGATGATCAGCCTTCAAAGTGTATCGACCCGGCATAAGGCCTTCTCCCAGAATAACGGCAGCTCTGTAGAGGTGAGATCGGAAATAGGTTTCGGATGCTTTGTCGGGATTTAGCTTAATCTGATCATCTTCTGAAATCAGGATTCCCGCCCGGAAACTCCCGGTGTCTATGGTTTCAAAGTCAAAGTTCAGAATACCGATAGGCAGCTTTTTCTTTCGGGTAAAGTCTACCTGCTGACGAATCTGAGCTTCGGTAACCTCAACCGGATTGCCCGTAAAATGGTAATCTGCCTGCCGGAGTTCTTCCAGAGCGGTCCAGAAATGAAGGGTAGATTCAGGCTCCCGAACCTGACCTTCAACGGCCTCGACCAGGTTGGCCCAGGGCTCCACGCGATCGTACAAAATGCCGGAAGGGTAACGGCCCGGGTCAAGGGGCCTGAGCAATCGGTCCATTTTTTCTTTGTAGCCCAGGGAATCTATACCCTGGCCAATTGCCAGAAGTCCGGGGTACAGCAACAGTACCCCTAAGAGGATGTTTTTCATTAGTTTAGAGTTTAGTTTTAGTAAAGAATTGAAAATGCAAGACCAGGGTCCGGACCCATCAGGGAGCCCGGACGCTCTTTTTAAAAAGCCAATACATTAGTTGATGACCTTCTGATCTATGTCAAACCGGCCCTCTGTGATTTCAACTGTATCTCTGCCGGTATGGTTCCGGGCTTTAAAGGAGAAGGTGCCAGAGAAAATCTTGTTGATGGTATCGTATCGGGTAAGAACAATCTGGCTGCTTAACAACGTCAAAGCGCTGTAATTTTCATTTCCATTACGGAAATAGGCATAGTGATTCGAACAGTCAATGCACCCCGGAAAAACGTTTTCCCGATACGTCATGGTATAAGTGCCTGTTCCATTTATCCTTCTCAGATACAATTGAAAAGTAACTTTTGAATCTTCGAAAGCGAAAATCAAAAGATCGAACCAGTTGATTTCAGGGCCGGTTTCTATGTAACGCTCTACAATGCCCCCTTCAATAAACCTGAGCCCTGGAATAGGGCTGTTCTTCCGAACGGAAGGCAACCAGATTTTACCATTGATTTTGCAGCCAAAAGTATTGGCACCTACCTGTGTCTCAGGCGGAAGTGACGGACCTGGATCATCTTTGCAACATCCACCCAACAGCAAGACCAACAAAAGTCCAGGGAAAACAAATTTTTGAATACTCTTTTTATCTTTTTTGGGAACATGAAGGCCAAAAGTACTTTTCGAATCAGTCTGCCTTTCAGTTTTGCCAAAACTCAACCCAGAGGGGAGAAGATATTTAATAAGGTTCATGCTTTCAATAGTTTAGATTTCGAAAGCAAGGCTAATCTGTTCGGAATTTTCTTCCAAATTTATTTTTTAAAAAGACCAAATTTCTGGTATCCGATCCGTTGGTTACGGCTTCGGAGCTAATTTTTCCAAATTATTTTTCGATCAACAACCAACCGGTCCTGGTCAGATTGCCAGAACCCGACCTGGGCTGCACCGAATATTCTACCAGAAAATAATAGACGCCTGTATTCAGGTTCTCCGCAGACCAGGTGTTGCGGTAATCATCCGAAGAAAATGCTTCCTTTCCCCAGCGGTCGAAAACCTGAACCCTTGCTGAACTCAGACATTGGTCGTTGAACTCACCTACAAACCAATTGTCGTTGTGGCCGTCTCCATTGGGCGTCAGCAGCGTGGCAGGCCCGATGGTGCAGGGAAGAATTCTCTCCCGAACCACAATGCTTTTGATCAGTGGGTCAACACAAACATTGCCAGGGAAAGCATATTGATAAAGGTGTCTGCCCAATCCGGCAATCTCAGGCCGAAACAAGGAATCGGTTACCCCAACGCCGGAAAAAATACCACCTGCCGGCGACCCGGCCAGAATAACCGGAGTTTCATCCAGATAAACAGTATCGGGTGCCTGAATGCTTATATCAAATACGGGAAGAATTTTTAGCTTTTTCAGGTTTGAAATAACCGAATCCCGGCTGCGGCATTCCTCAAGGCTGATGACAAGACACCGGATGGTATCGCCGGGATTGCCTGTGGAAATTGAATACCGGGCACTGTCAAGCCCTACAGGCTGGCCGTTTTTTAACCATTGATACCTGATTGCTCCTGACCCCTGGGCATCGGCCTGAAAGGAAATCGGACTGCCCTGGCAAACCGTACTGTCGCCACCTTCAATCCTTACCCTCGGTATTTTTATTGGTTTGACTGTAATGCGGATGCTGTTGGATGGAAGGGAGTCCGGGAAAGCACATACCTCATTGGTTTCCAGTATACACTTAACCACATCCTGATTTTGAAGGCCCGAATTGGTATAGGTGGGCTGGTTTGTAAGTACCACCACATTGTTCAAACGCCATTGATATTGCGGACTCGCCCCGGCATTGCTGCTCTGAACCTGAAAAGTAACCGGTTTCCCCGCGCAAATGGATGTATCTGAAGCGGTGATACTTACGGTCGGGATTATTTTTTTTTCCTTTCCCGAAACCGCAAAAATCAAAGCCCGGAAAGAACCGCCCACCCCCGCCGAGATGTTCCTGATACCAATCCGGGTCAGGGTTTTTGTGCAGGGCAGGGCAAAATCCAGGGTTGAAATTCTTGGATTGCCAGAAAGGGCGGCTTCATAATCGACCCCATTTACAAAGGGTCCGTTTTTGCGTTTCACCCGCCCATATCCTGAAAATGTATTGGGGACAGCCCCTGAAAACCAGTCCTGGATATTCTGCACATCGTTTTGTTTTGTGCCGTCTGAAAAATGAAAAGTAAACCTAACCTGTGACTGACCTTCTGTCGACAGGCCCAGAAGGGTAAGGTCGGTGAATCTGGTTGGATCTGGAAGGGTCAGCGTACCTGAGTCGCCTGCAAAAAGATAA